>NZ_JALAAI010000074.1:0-19936 GCF_052785085.1 Candidatus Electrothrix sp. | reverse complement strand
CGAAGTCGGGTAGGGGAAAAGTGCGTCCAATTTCCGTCTGAAAAATCGAATTATTGACGGAAGCCTAAAAAAAGCAGCAGAAGCACCTTAGATTGAACGTTTTGAAATAACGTGTCAGGGTATTGACTACTATGAATTCTTCCGGCTGTCGAGAAATTCAGCAGATACTAATTATCGAATAGGTCATTCAGCACGGTGCTGATTTTTTGAGTTTTGCCTCTGTATTGCCGGGCCGCAAACTCAACTTCTCCGGGGACGCCGCTGAACAAATGCCAGATAGCATTATGCTTTGCATGGGGAATTTCGTTCAGCACAATCAACCGGATATTGTCGCTGCCTCTGCATATATCGTAAACACCGTCCTGAACTTTTGTCAACTCCGGTTGTTGCGAAAAGAGCTTTTTCGGGTATCGTGAGCTGATGCCGTAGAGCTGAAATTGATCTTCCGGGTAAAGGTTATGGAAAGAAGGGCTGATCTGCTTGCGGTAGTTGACATAATGCCCGGTCAACTCTTTCAGAGTCCATTCGTCCAGCGGTTCCCTGATTGACTTGAAGGTCAACAGGTTGTGTTTCTTCATTCCTTCCAGTCCGTCCGGTAGGGGATGAATGAGTTTGCCTCCATCCTGACGAAGAATAATAATGTCCAGTAGCTGCCTTTTCATGGACAGGTCTTTTTCCAGCTCCACGTTCCAGGCCGAACCGGTGAAAAAGTCGGTGAAGATCAAGCCCAGCAACCTATGCCAGTCTGTTTTTTGTTGTGCGGCCATGAAAATGTGGTGTTTTTGGTCGTATTATTCGGAACGATCTGAGTTGTACTGTATTTTTCTTTGTTTTGCAATGGAGGGGGTGGTGTGTAATATGTGTTCACATACAAATGAATAGCCCCGTGATGTGCGGGGCTTCCTTGAAGACGGTCTTGAAAGAATATCGTATAAATGTTATATTTGATATATGGAATGGCAGATATTCATCACAGAAGAGTATGAGAAGTGGTTCAGGCAATTGCCTCAAAAACATAAGGCGGCGATTGCAACTGACCTGGAGGTTCTTCGGCATTTCGGGCCTCAACTCGGACGACCTCATGTTGATCAGATAAAAGGATCTCGCTATTCCAATATGAAGGAGTTACGAACAAAAGCTTCATCCAAGGTGTACCGATCTTTGTTTGCTTTCGATCTTGATCGCCAAGCAGTTATTTTATGCGGCGGAGACAAAAAGGGAAAAAATCAGGAGAAGTTTTACAAACGTTTGATTGCAGAAGCAGATAGAATCTTCGCAGATCATCTGGAAAATATGCAGAATAAATAGTGGGGTGTCCATGAAAACATTAGATCAGCTTCTTGAAAAGAACTTCTCTGCCAGCGAGCAGGCCAATATCCGAAGTAAAGCGCAAGAGAAAATTGCCTCTATACGCCTGCAACAGGTACGGAAGTCACAGCATATCACCCAAAAAGAACTGGCACAAACACTAGGGCTATCGCAGTCGGCACTGTCTGAGCTTGAAAGGAGGCCCAATATTACCCTTGGTAACTTACACCGTTATATTGAGGCACTTGGGGGAAAATTGGAGATAACCGCTGTCTTTCAGGAAGGGAAAAAGGAGTTGTTGGCGTAGGAAGCAGAGCTTCAGCAATAAGGATTCCCAAGCCGGAGCTTGGGAACCAGGAGAAAACCATGGGTAGGGATTTCGTGTTGAATCCCTAACTCTCCCGAATCAACTCAAGCAACTCATCAGCACTGATGCGGGCCCCGGTATCAGTACCCTCCAGCAGGGAGTTAGCCAGATTCCGTTTTTCATGATGGAGCTGGACTATTTTTTCTTCTATGGTCCCTGCGGTTACCAATCGATAGACTGTTACCGGGCGTTTCTGCCCAATACGATGGGCCCGATCCGCAGCCTGATCCTCCACAGCCGGGTTCCACCAGGGATCCATATGTATAACATAGTCAGCAGCAGTGAGGTTTAACCCCAATCCGCCTGCCTTAAGGCTGATCAGGAAGAGATCGCCTTCCCCTGCCTGAAAGGCATCGACCTGTTTGATCCGTTCTTTGGAGGGGGTGGTACCGTCCAGGTATTTATAGGAAATACCTTCCTTGTCAAGGTATTCACAGATCAGGGCAAGATGCCCGGTGAACTGACTAAAAACCAGGGCCTTATGGCGAGATTCCAGTAATTCTTCTATCACCTCTGCAAAGACCCGGAGCTTACTGGAGGAAATCTTTGTATCTTTATCAATGAGTTTCGGGTTGCAACAGGCCCGCCGCAACCGCATGATCTCCGCAAGGATCTGAAGATGACGCCCGCTTTTCTGGCCATTGGTTTCAATATTCTCAATAGCCTGCTGGCGGATTGCCTCGTAAAACTGCATTTCCGATTTCTTCATCTCCACCCGTAGGGAGATTTCGGTCCGGGGCGGCAGTTCATCCAGAACTTCAGACTTAATCCGGCGGAGCATAAAGGGACGGATCAGTTTTCTCAGCTGGCGGCGGGCCGCCTGATCCTGATGTTTTTCAATGGGAATACCAAAACGGCTATTGAATTGTTTATAGCTGCCCAGCAGACCGCGATTGATAAAATTAAAAAGGTTCCACAGCTCACCCAGGTGATTTTCAATGGGCGTACCCGTGGTGATCAGACGGAATTTAGCATTGATGCGCATAGCTGCCTTGGAGCGCTTAGTAGCAGCATTTTTGATGGACTGGGCCTCATCCAACACCACAGTTTCCCAGGAAACGGTTTCCAGGATATCGACCTCCTGCTGAAGCAGGGTATAACTGGTAATAAGGATGTCCCGTTTTCCCAGATTCTGAACAATGGCCTTCCGGTCATCCACCCCGGAAAGGGTTTTCAGAGTGAGGGTAGGGGCAAAGCGGGCCACTTCCTGTTCCCAGTTCATACAGACTGAGGTCGGGGCAATGACCAGACTGGGACCGTTTTCAGCACGATCAAGAATAACTGCGATGGACTGTAAGGTTTTACCAAGTCCCATATCGTCTGCAAGACAGCCCCCCACACCCAGGTGGGCCAGACGCGCCATCCAGATAAAGCCTTCTGCCTGATAATCACGCAGCTCAGCCTGCAATGTGGATGGAACCTCCGGAACAAAGTTTTGCACATAATCTATTCGTTTCAGCTGCTCACGCCATCCTTCATCAGCTGTGGTATTGGCCTGTTGCGTCAGATCTTCCAGGGCCAGGGCTGCCAGAGGGTGGACCTGAATCTCGCCATCTTCGGATTTTTTTTCACCCTTGGTCTCACCAAATTGGATCAGATCTTCAAGGCGGTCACGAAACTCCTGGGTCAGGGCCAGAAATTGTCCTTTGCCTAATGGGATAAAACGACTGTGGGAGTCACGAATTTTATCAAGCAGGGACTTGAGGTCAATCACCTCGTCCTGATCCACCTTGACATGACCAGATAAAGAAAACCAGTTTTGTTGGGAGGTCCGGATATTGAGATTCAGTTGGTTGACCCCGGCACGTCTCCGCAGAGCCAGTTTTTCTCCTTCAGGCCATTCCAGCACGACCCTGTCACGGATCTCTTCCAGTTCAAGCAAGGCCTGGAGGCATTCGTCCGGGTCCAGCATATGCCATTCACGGTCGTTTTCCTGCTCCAGGTCAACAGCAAGGTCCAGGATCGGGCAGCTTTCCTCTACTTCACGGGCCTTTTCTTCTTCAAGGAGCAGGTTTCTCCGGGTTTGCATCCGCCGTTTATCCACTTCGGCCATCAGGTTGGCTACCCCAGCCCCTGGCTTAAGATAAGGACCGCGCCGGGAAAAAGGCTGGACAAACATCTCTAACCGGAATCCGCTTCCGTAGGGAATGATGTGGAGATGAATAGTGGAGTCAGACTCAACAATCTGGACACCTTGTTCTGCTGAACCCACATTAATGGAGGAGTGGACCGTCATGAAGGAAGCAACATTGCCGATAACATCAAGCATCTGGGCACTGGCCGAGATAGGGATTCCCTGGCTTTGCATTTCATCACGATTAATTATTTCAGCAACTTTTCGATGCTGCTCGTTAATCTCCATAATGCGGAAACGGGTCGGGGTTTCCGGCCAGACAGCTATCTTGCCTTTACCGATATCCTGAAGAAAACGGATAAAGAGATGCTCGTTCTTCTCTTCAACCATCAGCTCTGGTTCCCCAGCCACGATTTCCACTGGGGTTTTTCCTGATTTTTCAAGAAAGACATAGGGGTGCCCCACTAAGGCGGGCAAGGCCTCATCCATATCGAATTCACAGCCACCATTGCGGGCATTGATGTCACCGACCTGACGCAGGGCTGCACAGATTTTTATATCCTGCTCAGTGAGAAAGTCAAAATCTTCAGGTTGCATCAGGCGATTCAAACCTATTCCTCTGCCCTTACTCCATTTTCCACCTCTTTTCTTCTTCTGCTCTTTCGTTGACAGGCTCAGGGACTCTCCATCAAACTGGACCAGCCAGATCAATCGGCTGGTCTGTTCCGGCTTGCGGGAATTGCTGGTTACGGTGATGAGTTCCTGCAGGCTCTGTTTCCATGGGGTATTATCTGTTGAGACAATATGAATAATGGAGGTGCAGTTGTTTTGCTCCCGCAGTTTCCTGGCCTTTTCAGCCATATCATTTTGACCGGCTTTAAGGGCATTGAGGAGTTCTCCGACCTCCATAACAAACCAGGAAAAACCATTTTTTTCAGCCTGCTGAAACAAGGAAATAAGGTCATTTTGTAACTCATCAGGTATCTCTACTCCCATCCAATAGAGGGAGAGGACAGAGATCAGGGAACTCAGGCCGCGATCTTCCGCCTTGAGCTGTTCTGTCAGCACTTTCATGTCTGGCAAGGTGCCGTCAACACTTCGTACATAGGCATCAAGAAAACGAAAGGGAACCTCTTCCGGGCAGCCCTTGCAACGTTCCAGGACCAGGGTAACAGAGCGACGAATAAGGAGCCGGTCTTTTTCTGTATTACGGGCAAGGAGGGAAAAAATGCAAAAAAGACCAGTTATATTAAAGAAAAAAGTTTCTTCAGGGCCAGCATACTTGTTGAGTTGGGCAAGGTCTTGTTCGAAAAGTTCCAGGGCCTTGGTTGTCTCGCCCTGGAGAAAGGCAAGAGTGCCTGCAAAACCAGATCCCTGAAAGGTTTCTGCACGTTTTTTCACCAAAGCAGTAAGCTTGTCAAAATCACCCTGCAAGAGATAGTAGCCAGCCAGCATACGCTGAAAAGGCACCTGTTCATCTTCAGACAGGGTCATGCCGTCTTCATCTTCAAGATAGGCAATAACTGCCGGAAAATGACAGGACTTATCCATTGCATAATGGATAATGGTGTTGAGAAAGAAAAATTGCTGAAAACCTGGCAGGCTGCCAAACCAGGCTGGATCAAAATTTCTTGCAATAATCCTCACTGCTGGTGGCTCAGGCCCGATATGCTCTGCCCCGTGCTTTTCTAAGAAAGAGACTGCCTCATCCACTTTATCAAAATCGTCTCCATAGAGACCGATGCGGAATTGACGCAAGGCCCGTTGGCAGCGGGTGGTCCATTTCCCGTATAAATACGAGACCGGTGCTTTTTTTTCAATTAAGGCTGCAAGGTCTGCGAATCGTCCTTCTGTCACTGCCTGGCGGGTTAATTGCTCAGCAAGAGAGGGCGGACATTGGTTTAACGCATTAAGGAATCCTTGGTCCTGGAGCTGTTGAATGGTCGAGTCCAGCTCATGACTGGTTAATCGATGCACGTCCGGGATGGGAAGATCTGTTCCGGCAAGGCAGTTGCCCAGAAAGGTGGTGGATACCGGCTCGTAGATTATGGAGATGAACTGAAGAAGGAATTGTTCAAACAGAGGTAGTGTATGAATAGGCGGTAGTTGGTCGTTTGTTTGCTCTGGCAGGGACATGTTTTTCGTAACAGGAAGAAGAGGAAACTTGTTGTCTTTACGTACGTTCAGCGAGGAATTCTTTTGAACGTTCTCAAGAAGAACAGACAGAGCCTTTTGCCCTGTCTGCCTCAAAAAAACTATGAACTCATTAAAGGGCTACTTGAGTAGAGAGTCGTTGGTGGCTATGGTGGATCGGGCCTGGAGACCAGCCACCCAGGAGCCGACAAGCTCTTTCCGGGCCGATGCCAGCAATTTTTCTTTTGCTTCATTCCGTTTGGCTTCATCGGCTTTTGCATCCCCGATTCTGCGCTCAGCGACTTCAAAAAGATAGTAGGAAGCACCGATCTGGACAGGGGTCTGGGCTGTTTTTTGCTTCCACGGCATCTTAAAGCCTTCCTGAATCAGTTGTTTGGGAGGCAGATCCTTACCGCCTGGAGCGTTGCGCTGGAGAAAATCTGTTGTTGTAACCTCTGGCTTATTTTCCAGTTCGTTAACAGCCTGTTGAAGACTTCCCTGCTCATTGCTGGCTGCCAGCAGTTCCTCAGCAGCGGTGCCTGCCAGTTCCTCAGCTTTGTCCTTGGTATAATCAGCAGCAACCTGCTCCCGGACAGTAGCAAGCTCCGGCAATTCAGGCTTCTGAATATCATCAACAAAGAGAATTGCATATCCTTCACTGGTTTCCACAATAGAGGAAAGCTCGCCTTTTTTAAGGCTAAAGGCAACATTTAAAAATTTGGGATCATTGATTATCTCTTCGGGAACATCGGACCGGGCAAAATAATCAGAGGTCAGAATCTCAGTTTCACCTTCCTGACTGTATTTTTCCAGGCTGCCTGATCGCATAATCCCTTCGTAAGCCTTGGTAACGTTTTTGAAGGCAAGGTCTTTAGCGTTTTGTTTTTTCAAAGTTACTGCCAGGTTGTCTTTGACCTGTTCAAAGGTGCGAACAGATGCCGGACGAATTTCTTCCAGTTTAATGATATGGTAACCAAATTGGGTCTCCACCACTTCGCTGATTTCTCCTGGTTGAAGGGAAAAAACCGCTTGGTTAAAAGCTGGTGGTACCATTTGTCCTTTCGAGAAAAAACCCAGGTCTCCGCCTTTATCTTTGGTCGGTCCTTCTGAGTACTCTTGCGCCAGTGTGCTGAAATCGCTTTCTTCTTTGCGGGCAAGTGCCAACACTTCCTCAGCTTTTTTCTTTTTCTCCGCACGGACAGCCTCTGTATCACCTTCATTTGTTTTCAGAAGTATATGGCGGGCATGGCGTTGTTCCGGCTGTTGGTAGCTTTCTTTTCTGCTTTCATAGAGAGCACGTATCTCTTCTTCGTCTGGCTGGGCCTGCTCCATGCTGTCGTCAAGGTTGAAGACCAGGTATTTCAGCCGAATTTTCGGCTCAGAGCGGTAGTTTTCTTTTTTTGCAGCGAACCAGGTAGCGAGTTCCTCTTCTTCTATAACGACCTTGTCTTCGAAATCAGCAGCGTTCAGCTGCACATAATGAAGTTGTATCTCTTCCTCACTATAGGCAAGCCAGCGATCAATTTCATGATCAGTAACCAGAGCAAAGTCAGCAATATCAGTGGTTACTCGCTCTGTTCTGAGGTCAGATTTAAGATCGTTTTCAAAAACAGTTGGTGTCATGCGGTTTCGTGCTAATAAATCTTCATAGCGCTGTTGACTAAAGTGGCCCTCTTCCTGGAACACTTCCATCTCTTTGATTTTTTCCTGCACCATCAGATCGCTCACTCTGATGCCGATCTCTTCACCACCTTGTCGCAGGAGCTCTGATTGGATCAATTGCCCGAGTACCTGCTGCTTGATGCCCATTTGCTCCATCAGAGCAGGGGGGATTTGGCCACCGAACTGCTGGCGGAAATTATCTGTTGCTTGTTTATACGCCCGGACATAGTCCTGGTAGGCGATATCGACTTGGTTGACCGTGGCAACGGCAGTGCGGTTATTGCCTTGATTGCCGCCAAAGCCCCAAAAAATAAAAACAACAGCAATCACGAGCACCAAACCCTGAATCAGGGGGGATTGAGCTCTTTTGCGCAAAATATTCAACATGATATATTACTCTCCCAAGATCATTATTCAAAGAAATCGGATTATATTTGTTCTGCTTTGAGGTGTTAAGCATAGCAGGTTATCAAGGAAAAAGCCAATTATTGTGCAACAGACTCTTCCAGAATACAAAATCAGAAATAAATAGTCAAAAAAGTGCCAGGTCTCTTGACAAAGAATACATCCTATAGTAAGAGTTGCCTTCATCACAAATTGGATATACACAGTGAATAATTTTTTTGTTCATTTCATATTATTTTAGCCCAAGGGAGAAAAACAATGGCATCTATTGAGCACAATGGTACCAGCTACGAGGTTGATGAAGATGGCTTCCTGTTGAACGGTTCTGAGGAGTGGGATGAGAACTGGGTTGACTATGTAAAAGGTGTTGAGGGAATCGGTGAGATGACCGATGAGCATCAGAAGGTTATTGATTCTCTGCAGGAGTACTACAAGAAGAATGGTATTGCTCCCATGGTACGTATCCTTTCCAAGACCACAGGGTTCCCGCTGAAGAGAATCTACGAGCTGTTCCCGTCAGGACCTGGTAAAGGAGCCTGTAAGATGGCTGGTCTGCCCAAACCTACAGGTTGTGTATAAGCTGTAATAAGCTGTAGAGTCGGACAGATGTGAAGTACTTAAGGGCTACCCGTCGGGGTGGCCCTTTTTTGATCTGTTGTGTGTTCCTGAAGTGCTCGTATACCTATAACGAGCAGCCTATGTATACAAACCGAGTGCTCTCCCCTTCGCTTTATAACCACTCCCTCCCTCCTTTGCATTTTTTGGAAAGTTAAAAAGTATAGACAGATAAAAGCATGATGTATATTTATCTGTTATGGAGAAATGAACAAAAGCTCCAGCCCACCCTCATCCGACAATCCTTATGATAAAAAAGCAATAAGGATTCGCCTCATCCCTACAAAGCATAAAGTATCCTGTGAGACTGTTAAAAAACGGCACATTTCACTGAGTTTGGTCAGCATAAGTATACGTTTGTATAGGTTATGCGTTACATATTAAAAGTTTAAGGCAGGTGGAAAATGGATGTATTGAAACGCGCTGTTATAACTCATGGAGGAGCCGGGTCGGAGAGCAAGGATTCGGATGGCCCTGAGTCGGCGGCCAAAATCGGAATGGATTTCATGAAAAATGGTGCGTCAGCTTTAGATGCCGTGGTTCATGCTGTGAGATGTCTGGAAGATGATCCCAGATTTAATGCAGGAATCGGATCGCAACTCCGGTCCGATGGCTGCACGATCCAGTTGGATGCGTCATGCATGACGAGTAACGGGCAGTTCGGAGCTGTCGCCTGCGTTGAAGGCATTCAGAATCCGGTTGATATAGCTCATGGGGTCTTGCTGTATTCTCCCCATATCCTCATTGCCGGACAAGGTGCCCGGATTTTTGCGGAAGAACAGAAGATACCCCTCAAGGGTTTAAAATGTGTAAGCGGCTCCGGTGAAGGAAAAATTGATAAAAATGACAAAACACCTTCCTGCGATACTGTGGGAGCAGTGGCCTTTGACGGAACCACCTTTGCTGCCGCCCTCAGTTCCGGCGGGTTAAAAAAATCGGCCATCGGACGAGTCGGCGACGTTCCGCTTCCCGGATGCGGTCTGTTCAGCGGCCCTGCCGGAGCAGTTGCCTGCACCGGAGATGGTGAAGATATCGCCCTGAAGCTTTTGGCGAAAAAAGTCTATGACATGCTGGAAGGCAAGATGCGCCCGGATGAAGCTGCACAAAAGGTGATGATGCTGTTTGATGATGCTGTTGATGTGGGCATCATCATTCTGACAAAAAACGGATGTGCATCAAGTGCCCGAAACGGCATGGCCTGGGCACATCTTACGGAGATGAAATGATTATGCAATCAAGATCTTTTTTTCGGGGCCGTCTGATTGCCATCGGCGGGAATGAAGATAAGACGGGCGAGCGACTTGTTCTCAAACGGGTTGTCCATGAAGTCGGCAAGGCCGATTACAAGGTCTGTGTAATCACCACTGCAAGTGATTATCCGGAAAAACGCGGTAAAGATTATCACCGGATATTCAGGCAGCTTGGAGCACCCGAGGTGGAAGTATTAAATATTACAGCAAGGATGCAGGCAAACGACAGGACATCCGTCCAAATGATTGAAGATGCTGATCTGATTTTCCTGACCGGCGGTGATCAACTGCGCCTGACAACCATTATAGGCGGATCTGGATTATTCGAAGCCATTCAGAACCGACTTGAAGCCGGGGCACTTATTGCCGGAACCAGTGCCGGGGCTGCTGTTTTTTCCGATACCATGATTTATGAAGGACAAAGTGAAGACGGACTGTTCAAAGGAAGCGTCCTCACCACCTCTGGATTCGGTTTTGTGAAAAAAATTATTTTTGACACCCATTTTATGGCGCGAGGCCGTATTGGCCGACTGGTTCAGATTGTTACAACAAACCCGACCTGCATCGGGGTTGGCATTGGAGAAGATTCCGGTGTTATTCTCAAAGGAGACGGGGAAGCGGAAGTTATCGGCACAGGCCAGGTCATCATTGTTGACGGCAGCGATATTGACCATTCCAACATAATGGATATTCAACCCGGCAGCCCCATTGCTGCGGAAAATGTGCGCATTCATTCCCTGGTGAATGGATATGGATACAATTTCAAAAACAGGCGTTTTGTAGCCCCGTCAAATAACAACCCGGAGCAGAGAGATGATTGAGATAAAAGAGTTACGAGCATTACGCGGCCCCAATCGGCATACTCTTCATTCGGCGATATTTATGGTTCTGGATATCAAGGAATACGAAAGCCGTCCTTCAGACAAGATAGAAGGCTTTTCGGACCGGCTGGTTCGACTTATCCCAAGTTTCCAAAAGCATGGCTGCTCCATCGGAAAACCGGGCGGGTTTATTCAAAGGCTTAAGCACGGAACCTGGGCCGGTCACATTATAGAGCATATCGCCATTGAGCTGCAATGTCTGGCCGGAACAGAGGTTGGATACGGAAAGACCTTGAACACAGAGAAAAAGGGAATGTATATAGTGGTATTCCGCTATTTGGTCGAATCTGTAGGGGTACAGGCAGCCAGGGAGGCCGTTTCCCTGTTCGAAGCTGTGGCCACAGGAAAGGACTTTGATGTCAATAGAGTTGTTGCCGATCTCAAGGTACTGCGTGAAGATGATATGCTGGGGCCGACCACCTGGAGCATTGTGGAAGAAGCAAAATCAAGAGGCATCCCTTATATTCGGCTGAATAAAAACAGTTATATTCAGTTGGGTTACGGTGCCCATCAAAAAAGGATTCAGGCTTCCATAACAAGTCAGACTTCAGCCATTGCCGTGGAAACCGCCGATGAAAAAACAAGTGTGAAGGAGCAGTTAAAAAACTCAGGGATTCCGGTTCCGAACGGACGAATGGTTGCAACGGAAGAAGAGGCCCTGGCCGTGTTCAATGAAATCGGAGCTGCTGTTGTTGTCAAGCCGGATGTGGGCAATCATGGCAACGGCTCCACAGTCAATATTACTGATCAGGATCAATTAACAAAAGCCTTTCAAGCGGCCAAAGACTACTGCCCCGATGTGATTGTTGAAGAATATGTTCACGGCTTTGATTTTCGCCTGTTGGTCATTGACGGCAAATTAGTTGCAGCAGCCAAACGAGAACCTGCACATGTTGTTGGCGACGGCATTTCCTCCATTAAAGAACTTATTCAGCAAACCAATGCGGATTCCCGTCGCGGGTTTGGTCATGAAAAGGTGTTAACACAAATCGAAATTGATGACATGACCGAGCGGCTCTTGTCCCTGAAAGGGCTTTCTCCGTCTTCCTCCCCTGGCAAAGGAGAAAAAATTTATCTCAAGACAACCGCTAACCTCAGCCAGGGAGGTACCGCCACTGACGTTACGGATGAGGTAAGTCCGGATATTCGTCTCATGGCTGAACGAACCGCTCGGATTATCGGACTGGATTGCGTCGGAGTAGACGCCTTGGCGCGTGACATATCACTCTCCCTGGATCAATCCGGTGTAAAAGTGGTTGAAGTAAATGCCGCACCCGGCTTCCGGATGCACCTGGATCCGACAAACGGCAAAGCCCGTGCTGTTGCAAAACCGCTGGTTGATATGCTTTTTCCCAATGGTTATACTCAGGTTCCTGTCGTAGCTATAACCGGGACAAATGGGAAAACAACGACCTGTAAGCTGCTTGCCCATACCTTAAAGTATTCGGGAAAAAACGTTGGCCTGGCCTGCACCACCGGCATTGAAATTGACGGACACCCTATCTTAACCGGAGACTACAGCGGCCCTGAAGGAGCCGGTATTGTGGTCAGAGAGCCGACAGTGGACCATATAGTCCTGGAAGTCGCACGAGGAGGAATTGTCAGACGGGGTCTCGGGATTAATGAAGCTGATGTAGGCGTCCTGTTGAATATCGGCAACGACCATATCGGAACAGACTGGATAGAAACTCAGAGAGATCTGAGTCTGGCAAAATCCACGGTTGTGGAAGTGGTCAAAAAATCAGGTGCTTCGATTCTCAACGCAGATGACCCTGTTACCTTGAGCGTTTTAGATCGTGCCTGTGGTAATATCATTTTATTTTCTCTTCATCCTGATAATCCGACACTGGAAGACCACATACAGGAAGGGGGAACTGTTGTCACTGTCGATAAACGCAATGTTATCATCAGAAACAGCGAACTGGACATCATTATCTGTGAGCTTGAAAAAATCCCCATCACCTTCGGCGGAATCGTTGACTTTAACATCTCCAATGCTCTTGCCGCTGTCGGGGCTTTACATGGATTACATCTCCCTATAGAACAGATTCGCAACGGCATCATGACCTTTCATTCTTCGGCCAACCAAAACCCAGGCCGAATGAATCTGTTTGATTTTCAAAAATTCAAGGTTCTTGTGGACTACGGTCATAACCAGGAATCAGCTCAGGCCATGGTTAAATTGCTGCCTCGAATCTCACAGGGACGAAAAGTCGCCTTATGTCACGGAACAGGCAGCCGCACCGATGAGCAAATCATTGAATACGGCACAGCCCTGGCCTTGGTCTTCGATTATATCGTGTTGGCGGATTTAGATCCCCGCAACCGGCCTCTGGGCGAAACGGTCGGCCTGGTTCGCAAGGGACTGCTTCAAGGAGGCTTCAATGAAGAACATATCGAAATCGTTCCAGACGCAATCATTACAGACCCAAGAAAGGCTGTGGATTGTCTTTTTGCCCAAGCGGAACCCGGAGATCTGCTGGTCATTCATCCTGATGAACTTGAACCTGTTCTGAGTCAGGTCATGGAGCGATACCGGCAGGCGGTGACGCTTATCTGATTGATGAAAGGAGAAAAAGGAGCAAGGCTGTTTTCGGGAAAAATGGTATTGCTCCCATGATACGCATCCTTTCCAAGACCACCGGTTACCCCCTGAAGAGAATCTACGAGTTGTTCCCGTCAGTACCTGGTAAAGGAGCCTGTAAAATGGCCGGTCTGTCGCCATTCAATGAATAAGGGAGGAAGTTAAACCAAAGCTACATGGATATGACGGCCAACAGTTTTGGCAAATTTTTCCAAGGTGGACAGACGAATATCAGTTGCATGATTTTCCATTCTGGAAATAACAGACTTTGTTGTCTTGAGTTCATCGGCAATCTGCTTCTGCGTTAATCCGGCTTCCATCCGAGCCTGCTTTAAAAGAACGCCGAGTTTAAACGTTTCAAATCGCTCTTCATAATCTTTCCAGAAATCAGGTTGTTCAGCCATTCGTTCCTTTTTGTATTTTTGCAGATCACTCATACTGTTCTGCTTTTTTAGCCTGTTTCTCGGAGAGAGAATCAAAGTAGTCCTCCACAGGACACTTTCCGTTATCAAGACGGTAGAATATTATTTTTCATCATACGATGATGTTAGCATGTTTGCGAACCAGAGGCAAGTATTAACTGCACCGCAAGAGACCTGTGTTATTCATTGTTTTTGTTAAGATTCACTTGGACAGAAATATTTCATTTGAAACTGTACGTATTTTGGGGCATACTAAACATGCGGTATTTTATGCTTAATATTCAATATATTACGCTTGCTTTGCCTCGCAGAATGTTTGACATACCACGTTGCAAGCTTTTCGAGCCTCATGTCACGTTTAAAATGTTACTTTTCATGCTTATTCTGCCTCGTGAAAAGCGTGAAACGTTGCGTTGCAAGCATGAAATACCTCATAAGCGACTTCAAACGCCTTGTTCGAGGCTTCGAATGCCGTATATGAAACATCGAATGGCTCATTTCACGCTTCAAATGTCACGTTTTGAACTTCAAATACCTCACATAAAGCTTCATATGCCACGTTTGAAGCTTTGAATGTCTCATTTGATGTTTAAAATGCCTCATTCAAAACCTCAAATGCGACGTTTTAAACCTCGAATGCCTTATTTGAAGCTTCCGATGCCTCGTTGTACACTTCAAACGTCGTGTTGTACGTTCAGAATACCTTGTTGCGAGTGTGCAGCAGGGCATGTTCAACCGTGCCCGGAAAGTTCCTGCTTGTCAGTGTGATTTTTCAGTCTCTTTTTTGGATTCACTGTTTAACTTTGAAAAAAGTATTGACAAATCGTAAAGGTGATGTTTAATAGAAAATCTCTCACTTCCTGTGTCCCGATATCGTCACTATTCCCTCTCCCGGCATTGGGACACTTCTTTCTGCTTCTATCCTTTTGTTCCCTCAACAGGAACAGGAGGTATATCAATTCTATTGAGTGTTACCAATCGAAAAAATAAGGAGAGAATAATGGCAACCTTGAGAATGAAGATAGTTGTTTTGGTGACATTAATTTCTATATCGGGTGATGCTTTATATGTTGCAGCGGCAGAATCAAGTAAATCGCTCGCGTTTCTCCCATCGATATTATTGCTATTATCTGACAATGTTGCCAATAAGAGCTGCGAAGACAACTGGACGATTATCGGCGATATTCCGGAATACTCCTTTTCATCAGAACCGCTTATTGATGAGAACACGGCGTTTACGATGAATGTTGATCCAGCCGATCAGCTTATGCTCACGGCGGTGACGAGCAATGGATGGACTGTGGAATATTTTGCCGTGAAAGACAACATGGGTGCTCCAGTTGTTTTAACGGGAATTCATGCCAAAAAGGATGATACAGACGAATATCTTGAAATAAAAACAGATGGGGAAAACCGACCGATTTCTATTGAACAGCAGGATGGTAATCTATTGGTTATGAATTGGGATAACTGTACAATTTATGGAAAAAAAGATTGGTTAGTTCTTGGTGAGTTACCTGATTTCAGTTCGATACCATTACCCGATATAAATGATCAGGCTGAATTCGTCAGTAATACAGCTCCTTCTGACCCATTATGGCTTACAGTAACAACTGATAACGGCTGGACAATAAAGTATTTTGGAACAAAGAATGCTGAAGGTTATCTGACAGGCATGACATTTGTCTATGCGGAGAATAATGCCAGTGGTGATGTTGTTAAGGTAGTATTTGATGAATCAGGACAACCGGTAGAACTCAGTATAAATGATGGGAAAATAGTCAATTTAGATTGGAAACTATTTACGATTTCGGTTGGAGATGGGACTCTAAGCTATCACGAACGAAATTACATGAATGCGATGTCAAGTTCTGACACTGTAGCAGCAGATTGCGAGAGAACTTCAAAAGTTCCACGCAAATGTTTAATATTAGAAGCATTTAATCCGATCAAGCCACTAAGACTTCTAGGCGCACTACTCGCTGGTGAATGCAATTATGTTACGAGGACCGCAGTAGATATAACGTGTTTCCCTGATGATCCACCAAAATCGCAAGCCACTAGGCAGGGATTAAATTTACTTTATTCCTATGTAAGTGCTGCTATGATTTTTTCCGGTCCTGTAGGATTTGTTGCAGGTGCTTTAACTTTGTTTATTATAGAAGACTTTGGTGATGATATAGCCAGCCACCCTTGGTTTGGCAGCTCTTCAGGTGACCCGCATATATTCACATTTGGCCGGTCAAAATACGATTTTCAAGCAGTTGGAGAGTTTATTCTTTTGCAATCTACCGTAAATCCTGCTGAGATGAGCATCCAAATCCGTCAAGGTTCTTGGATAAGTTCAAACCATATTGCGGGTAACAAAGTCGTTGCTATGAGCGTTGCCGGAGATCTTGTCGTGTTCAACGTCGCAAGTAATCCCCGCCTGTTTATCAATAATGCTCCGGTGACTATGGCGGATAAAGAAGTCAGACAACTGAGCAACGGGTGTAAAATCTATGCTGCAAACCAGTGGAGATATTGGGTCATCTGGAAGGATAACAGCATGGCAGAGGTGAAAATGTACAACAAGCATCTTGATATTTCTGTTTCCCTGCCGGACAGCCGCAAAGGACTTGTCAAAGGTCTGCTTGGCAACATCGATGACGACAAAACCAATGACCTGCAAACCAGAGACGGCAGCACAACATTCGATATAAGCACCGAGCTGACGAAAGACGAATTGTACAATCAATTCGGCAATAGCTGGCGCATCACTCAGGAAGAATCTCTCTTCACGTATGCCGAGGGAGAAGACACCGCAACCTATACCGACCTCAATTTCCCCTACGAACTGGTCAAGGCGGACGACCTCTCCGCGACCGTGCGTACAAATGCCGAGCAGACCTGCCGTGATGCCGGTATCACCGATCCTATCCTGTTACAAGACTGCATTCTGGATGTCGGCGTGACCGGCGACGCCACCTTTGCCGACAATATGACAGACCTCACCCCGCCTGAACAATCCATCACCGTGACCGACGGCTGGCTACTCTACGAGGATGCGCAGAAGGCCGAAGGCGACAAGGTTATCCGCATCACCCCTGATGCAGCATGGCAGACCGGCATGGCCCTGCGGGAAGGCGCACTCAATCTGGACGGCTCGTTTGAAAAGACATTCACTATCTATATGGGAGACAGCGACAACGGGGCCGACGGCATGGTCTTTGCCATGTTCCCTGAATTGCCTCCAGAAGGTACTTCCTTGAACGGAGGAGAAGGGTTGGGTTTTAGCAGCGCATGTAACAACAAACCATGTTTCGGCGTTGAAATAGATACCTACCGTAATACATCCGATCCGATGGAAGATCATATTGCCCTGATCCAAAACAGCTCCGTGCGGCACAGCAGTACGGAAAATCAGGCACTGCCTTTAGTTCCGCTTTCCTTCAATATTGAAGACGATGCAGAGCATTCCCTGACTGTCGGATGGAACAAGGACACGCAGACCTTCTCTGTGTCTCTCGACGGTACAACAGTGATTACTCATGAGGGCCTTGACCTCAAAACCCTTTTGGGAACTTCTACGGCAAGCTATGGCTTTGTCGGTGCGACCGGCAGTATGACCAGTGAGCAGTATTTTTATCCGGTAATATCCCTCTGAGAGAAAATCAATGCGCATAGCCAACCCAATCTACGATGTGGTCTTCAAGTACCTGATGGAAGACCGTGAATCCGCTACCGGGGCGAAAGATTTTTCGCCCTTCCTGTTCCTGTGCTATAATAAATCGTTACGAATAAAGAAAGCGGGAAATAAGAGCTGATACCAAGGGAACGACTAAACAGGCAAGACGGTTTGCGCCGGGAGCGAAACGATGAATAAAGCGGCTATCACCAAGCAGAAGATTTACAATAAGCTGGTCGGTTTTACCGAGCAGGATTTGGTTGATGTTTCAGAGTACATTGATTTTGTACGATATAGAAGAGGAATCGGAGAGAAGAAGGTGGTCAGGCTGGAAGGGCTTTTAAAAAATTATGATATTGATCTGTCCGACCTGAAAGCGTTCAGAAAGGAAACCTGGCAACACGTTGATCTGGAGTCTGACAATGGATAGTTTTGTCACCGACACGCAGGCCCTTGTGAAGTTCATGATGGGAAAAAAGGTGATCAACGAGCGTTCACATCAGGCTTATCGGCTTGCCGACAAAGGACAAAATACCATCATCATTCCGGCGGTCGTCCTGATGGAGGTTCTGTACCTGTTTGAAAAGAACAGAATTGATGTGGGACTGCTGCAAACTGAAGAGCTTTTCAAAAGTCGGAATTATCAGTTCGAGCCGCTCAGTTTCGATATTCTTAAAACTGCCTCTGGAATTGATGACATACCCGAACTGCATGACCGCATGATTGCGGCCACAGCAAAATATTTAGACCTCCCTCTTATCTCCAATGATCCTGAGATAAGGGCGTCCGCTCATGTTACTGTTCTGGAGTGATCCGGGAATCTCCGTGGCAACCTACGGTTTTGTCGGCGCAGCAGGAAACGCAACCAGCGAGCATTTTATCCGGTCATATTGTTCTGAGAGCAAACCATGCGCATAGCCAACCCGATCTATGATGTGGTCTTCAAGTACCTGATGGAAGACCGCGAATCCGCCATTCTGCTGCTGTCCGAGATCATTGGCGAGGAGATTGTCGAGCTTGCCTTTCATCCGCAGGAAAGCACTGCCGAGATTTCCGGGCCAACCCGCTGCATCACCGTATACCGGCTCGACTTTGCCGCCAAGATCAAACTGAAAGAAGGCGGATACCGCAAGGTCATCATCGAAATCCAGAAGGCCAAGTTCTCCACCGACATCATGCGCTTCCGGCGATACCTGGGTGAGCAGTATAGGAACCGGGAGAATGTCTGGCATGATGAAGACGGGAACCGCAAGGCCCTGCCCATCATCAGCATCTATTTTCTCGGTCATCGCCTGCGCAGCTCGGATCGGGCCGTAATCAAGGTACAACGGGAATACTACGACGGCGTCACCGGGGAGCAGCTCTCCTGCCGGGAAGAATTCATCGAAAGCCTGACCCACGACAGCTTTGTTGTGCAGATTCCCAGTCTGCAACAGCCGTACAGGAGTCGCTTGGAGCAACTACTCAGTATTTTTGACCAGCACAGAAAGGTGAGCGACCATATCCTGGAGATAAACGAGGATGATTATCCCGAAGAGTACGGGCAGCTGGTCAGACGGCTGATCAGGGCCGCAGCGGAGAAACAGGTCATGGACACGATGGACGCAGAGGACGATATCCTGGAAGAGCTGGAGAATATGGAGAGGACCATAGAGAAGAAGGATAAAACCATAAAGGAACACAGAGAGAAGCTGGAGGAAAATAAGAAGGAGTTGGAGGAAAAAGACAGAATCATCAGGGAGCTGATGGAAAAAATGAAGAATCAATAACAGGGTTCTGAGAATTGTTCTGAAGGAGACTGAACCGATGCGTATAGCCAACCCGATCTATGATGTGATCTCATAACTCCGAAAGGAAGAAAGGTCATCAGGAAACTCTTTGACAGAAGGATGGATACTTCTTACCCTTGAAGTAAGGATACTTAAAAAGTAAGGAGAGGGTTATGGCTCTGGCAACCGTCACGACAAAGGGACAGGTGACTATCCCGAAAAACATCAGGGAAGTATTAAAACTTCATCCTGGTGATAAAATTGAAATTACAGTCACCGCAGAAAGAGAAGCCGTTATCAGGCCGGTCTCGAAAACGGTGGATGATGTCTTTTGCAGATTACATAAGCCCGGCAGAGAAGCCGTACCACTTGAAGCTATCAATGAAGCCGTTAAAAGCAGGATGAAAGATAGGTTCCGATGCAGGGAATAGATACCAATATTCTTGTTCGTTTTCTCATCGGCGACGACGAGCTTCAGACAAAGAAAGTGTACAATATTTTCAAGCAGGCGGAGGCGGATAAAAAGGAACTTTTTGTCCCTTTGCTTGTCATATTGGAGATTATCTGGGTCTTGGAATCAGTTTATGAGGTACCAAGAGAAGATATTATCAGTTCAATAAGCGATTTGCTTCTGATGCCGGTCTTACGATTCGAGCAGCAGGCAACCTTACAGAAATTTACTCAAGAACCTGAATCCGTGAAGCCATAGACCACATTTTCCCTTTTCAAGGAAAAAAGGCTTTTTTCCTTGCTCGACTGAACAATATTACTGCTCAACAAACCGCAGTTGAAGAGATTT
>NZ_JALAAI010000073.1:0-20187 GCF_052785085.1 Candidatus Electrothrix sp. | reverse complement strand
TCAATGGGGAGTTCGTCTTCCAGTTCCATTGTGACCTCTTTTTGTTCTGTTGTTCATTCCAGACAATACGCTGAAGATTATTTCCATACTGAGCCGCATGTTCTTCTGCGAACGTCCTTCAGATCAACCGTCCGCCCAGCATCACTCTCTTTGATACCTGCTTCAATAACCTGACGAACGTCAATCTGCTCCATAAGATCATCCCATATCACCGGGAGATGCGTTAAAGGTTAACATATCACAATATGGCAACCAACTAAAATATTAAAGAGATAGCGCAAGAAGCATACGGAACCAGTATCCACTCTTGCTTTGCAAATGAATTTATAGTATTTGTTTCACAAAACATACCAACCTCGGGAATCCCATAAAACTAACAGGCTCTACCTCAACACCATCATATGACTTATATACCCCGCAGGATAGTCTTTCTCTTTTTTTTAACAGGATACTTTATCCTTTTCTTTCCAGGAAATTGCCCAGTTCCTGGAAAATATCAGGTTAATGCCGAAATAGTACCATCTTCTTCAGCACCAGCAAATGATACCCTGCAACAGATTATTCAAGCCAAGCAGACTCTGGAAGAAAAGCTGGCTGAAGAGGAAAAAAGGCTCAAAAAGGAAAAAACCGATTCCCAACAAGAAGATATCCGACATCAAATTCAAGAGATTAATGCTCGTATCCAGGCACTGGATAATGATTTTGAAAGTATTGTTTCAGGGGTGGATCCGGCAGAGTTTACCGTAGCCGACGAGAACATTGATTGGCAACAGGAATTCAAGGGATTGCTGAGTCCGATTCTTGAAGAAATGAAAAAGATGACGGCCCGGCCCCGTGAGTTGGAGGCATTGCGTAAGCAGGTGGCGCAGTATCAACGCCACATCACCCTGACAGAAAATGCCATAAGAAATATTCAACGCCACCTGGATCGCACGACTTCTAAGGCCGTGAAGCAGGAACTTAATGGGTTAATTCTTTCCCGCCAGCAACGGCATGATGAACTCAAGGCACGTCTGGCAGCTGTGCAGCAGCAACTCACGGAAAAAGAGCATTCCAAGGTATCCATGCTCCATTCAATCCGAGCATTTTTTCGTAACTTTTTCAGAAGCAGAGGGCTTAACCTCCTGCTGGCCGTTTCTGCCTTTTTTATTATTTTTCTGACCCTGCGTGAAGCGCAACGACTTGCCCATAAAAAAACACGTCTGGGCCGATTAGGTGAGCATCGCTCTTTTTTTCTCCGTCTGGCTACCATTATATATTATTTACTGACCTTTCTGATATCGCTCACTGCCTTTATCATGGTCCTGTACTTTTCCGGTGATTGGGTGCTGCTCGGCCTTGCCTTCTTCTTTTTGTTTGGCGTGGCCTGGACCAGTAAACAGACCCTGCCCAAATTTTGGGAACAGGCCAAACTGCTGCTCAATCTCAGCACAGTGCGGGAGGGAGAACGCATTGTCTACCAGGGCCTGCCGTGGCGGGTGATGGCCCTGAATCTGTACACCAAGCTTCATAATCCAGATCTTCGTGGCGGCATGATACGCCTTCCCCTGACCGCACTTATTGGCCTTGAATCTCGCCCTTTTTACACAAACGAGCCGTGGTTTCCCACCAAGACCGGGGATCTGGTCGAGCTGGCAGACGGAGCCATAGGCACCATAGCATTACAAACCCCGGAAATGGTGGTGCTGGACACCCGGGGAGGCGCACAAAAGACCTATTCAACCCTGACCTTTCTGGGGCTGAATCCGATAAACTATTCTGCTAACAGCTTTGCTGTTTTTTCTGAGTTTGGTATTGATTATGCGTGTCAAAAAGACATTGTCCGCACAATTCCTGACCTTCTCCATAAACATGTCATCAAGATGCTGGAAGAACAAGAGTATGCTTCTGACCTGATTGAACTGATCGTGGACTTTAAGGAGGCTGCGGCTTCCTCATTAAATCTTTTGATGTTTGCTAAATTTAAGAACGAGCAGGCACCCAATTATTTTGCCCTGGGCAGGCTTCTCCAACAGGCCGGTGTTGATGCCTGCAACCAATACGGCTGGGGTATTCCTTTCACGCAAATTACCCTGCATCAGGCTGAGGAGACAAAAAAGTCCATCCCAAGCCACATTGGACAACAACTTGACAGTTAATTTATGGTCATGCTACGCAACCCTGATCCCAACCGTCCCTGCAATAAACTCGCCAACCCTGCAAGCCGTCTCCACACCATGTGCATGCAAGGCCTTCAGCAAATCCCCTGCCTGATCCTGGGGCAGAGCCAGCACCAGGCCACCCGAGATCTGAGGATCATAGAGCAGTTCCTTTTCGGCTGATGAAAGAGCAGCTTCTCTCTCCAACTCCTCCTGAGCCAGCAAGGCCTGATTGGCCCGATTACTGTCCGGGATAATCTTTTTCTGGTACATTGCTCTGGCCCCTGGATATACAGGCAGATCCTGAGAGCGGAGCACTGCCTTTACCTGAGCACTGCTGGCCATTGTCTGCAAACAGGCAAGTATCCCGGAGTCACCCACATCAGCACAGGCATGGATATCAAAGGACTGAGCAGTCTCCATTGCTGTTTTGTTTAAGGATGCCATGATCGGCAAGGTTTCCTTTTCCAACTCCTGAAAAGAATATTTCCCCTTCCGTACTGCCTCAAAAAGCACCCCGGTTCCCAGCGGCTTGGTGAGAACAAGGGCATCGCCAGGCTGAGCATTGCCCGGAGTAGTGATCTGTTCCGGATGCACCACTCCGTTGACAGAAAACCCGTACCTGGGGTCCTTGTCATACAGTAAATGCCCTCCTGCGAGACAAACTCCAGCCTCAACCATCTTGTCAGAGCCACCCCGGAGCATTTCCCTGAGCATTCCCTGATCCAGTT
Organism: Candidatus Electrothrix sp.; assembly: GCF_052785085.1. NCBI lineage: Bacteria > Pseudomonadati > Thermodesulfobacteriota > Desulfobulbia > Desulfobulbales > Desulfobulbaceae > Candidatus Electrothrix > Candidatus Electrothrix sp. The sequence goes on along the minus strand of NZ_JALAAI010000073.1, from coordinate 17,318 downwards.
GCCTGGAAGGAAACAGGGCTAATCGGAGCAACTCCCACAAGGTCCCCTTACTCCGCTGTTCCCCAGGCAACAAAACCAGGTTCAGGGCTGTAACAGGTTGCCCTCCTAAGACATAGACCTTGGTTAAGGCATGGGCTGCGGCAAGCTGACCAAACCAGTAGGGGTCCGGGACAGGCTGGGGGATAAGTTCGACAGTATTGATTGATGCTTTTTCAGGAGAGAGACCATAGATTGTGGTGGAGCCTGTTCGTTGCAGGCCTCCCAACAGGTTAGGATCATTGAGGGGGGATAATTCCGCCAGCGCATTCGACAGAACTGTCGAAGTATTTTTCAATACTCAACCGCAGCCTCTGTTTTTTTCAATATCTTGTTGATTCTTCACGGCGAGTACGAGAAAAGAAGGAGGGGAATATTTGTTCCCCCTCCCCCAGAAAAGAGGGAGGGACGTTTAACCGATTTACTCAAAGGGTTTGGGTTGCGGAGTTTTTTCCGTTGAAGGCGGCAGGATAGGCAGGGTGAATGAGGGTTGATCACCGGTCAGGGTCTTTAAGAAGGCCACGATCTGGGCATTCTGCTCTTTTGTGAATTCAGCACCCAACTGCAAGCGCCCCATGACATCAACAGCCTCGGTCAGGGTTTCTGCCTCACCATCATGGAAATACGGGTAGGTCAGCTCAACATTACGCAGGGTCGGCACCTTAAAGGCAAAACGATCTTCATCCTTGCCAGTCACAGCCTTGCGACCTTCAGTGGGACTCTTGGACTTATACTCTTCCATCACGCCCATTTTCTGAAAAGAAGTTCCCCCCATTGCCTCGCCATAATGACAGGAGATACAACCGGAATCCTTAAACAGTTTATAGCCTGCCAACTCATCTTCGTTAAGGGCTTTTTTATCCCCCAGCAGCCATTGATCAAAGCGGGAATTCGGGGTCACCAGGGTTTTCTCAAATTCAGCAATGGCATCGGTTGCCCGGTCAATATTAATTGTATCGTCTCCAAAGACCTGCTTAAATTCGGTAACGTAGCCCGGGATAGAAGTTAAAACATCTTCAGCCATTTCATGGGTAAAGGCCATTTCGCCGGGATTGGCTATGGGTCCGCCAGCCTGATCCTTCAGGGTCTCTGCCCGGCCATCCCAGAATTGAACAAAGTTTAAGCTGGAGTTTAAGACAGTGGGAGCATTGATCGGCCCTTTCTGCCAGTTATGACCAATGGAGGTCTTGATATTATCTGAGCCGCCCATACTCAGATTATGACAGGAGTTACAAGAGATAAATCCTGATTTGGAAAGGCGGGGATCAAAGAAAAGCTTTTTGCCGAGTTCAGCCTTGGCCAGATTGATTTCCTTAACTGGTGCAATAGGTTGAATAGGTTCCTCTGCTCCTGCCTGGCCTGCTGCTCCCAATAATGTCACACACAATAAAGACACCACGCCTGTTCTGACTTTCATTCTTTTTCTCCTTTTTTTGTAACAGATGATTATCGCATGCCTATAGCACGCATTACCTTGACTTGTGGATAATTTTATATGAGCAAAAGAAACAAGTCAAACAGGGAAAATAAAATTCAGAAAAGAATGAAAAAATACAAAAAGGGTAATCTGTTATCCCGCCCCAAGGGACGGGATAAGCAGGGGGAAAAATGCAAAAGAGGGAGATTTGTTCTCCCGCCCTCTGGGACGGGAGAAAGGGAAGAGTGAAGCCTATACCTGAAGCTCTCTAAGCTCTGGCGGTAAATCATTTTTCTTTGCTGCATTACACTCCTTGCAGCAGGGGACCAAATTTCCTTTTGTAGACTGCCCGCCTCGGGACAGGGGAATGATATGATCCATAGTCAGCTCTTTTACAGGAACCTGGCGATGGCAATAATGGCAGGTGCCATCAGCAGTCTTTTGCTGCCACCAACGGGTCTTGCGTAATTCTCTGGCTTTTCTTCTTTCTGCCCGGATCGTTGAATCATCAATACCGAAACCATAGACAAAATCTTCATTCATCATCGACAAGTCCTCCTAACAACAGCTGTCGAGCTATTCCAACAAGATAAAGTGAACCGGCAATACAAATCAAATCATTGGGGGCTGCCAGAATGCGGGCCTGTTGCAAAGCCGCCGGAACGGTCTCTTGACAAATAACCTTTTGATGCATTGTTGTCGGCAAACTCACCTTGAGCTGACTGGTCCGCGCCGAACGTTCCGACTCGGGCCGGGTAAAAATAATAAGGTCTGCCTGGGGAGCAATGTCACTGAGGGTGATGCGCAGGTCTTTATCGTTCATTGCACCCCAGACCAGGATCAATCGGTTACGGGAAAAATCGCGTAAGGCATGTTTCAGGGCCTTGACTCCGGCAGGATTATGCGCCCCATCAAGAAGGAAGTTCCAGCCCTCGCTTTCTTTATCGACTTTTTTGTTATCCTTATTCAGACGAAAAAATTCTAACCGGCCCGGCCATAAGGTTTGCTCCAGTCCGGTACGCATCTGCTCTTCTGTCACGCTCCATCCCTGTTGACCAAGCAGTTGGAGTGCGGCAAGGGCCAGCGAGGCATTGGTAACCTGATAATTACCGCGCAAGGCCATGGGTAAATCCATCAGCACCTCACCTTCCAGCCCCTGATATTGCCAGGAACGTTTCAAATCCATCAGCACCTCACCTTCCAGCCCCTGATATTGCCAGGAACGTTTCTCTTCCGGGTTAAAAGAGCCACTGAATTCCCGGCCAAAAAGAAAGAGTGGAGCCTCACGCTCATCGCAGGTTTGACGGATGACTCTACCTGAATCATCATTTGCCACCCCGGAAACCACAGGAATGCCTTGCTTGATAATGCCCGCTTTTTCTGTGGACACTTCTGCCAGGGTTGTGCCCAGGTACTGCTCATGATCCATGCTCACATTGGTGATCAGAGAGATCAGGGGAGTGACCACATTGGTGGCGTCCAACCGGCCTCCCATGCCCACTTCCAGGATAGCGCAGTCCACCTTTTGTTCAGCAAACCAGAGCAGGGCCAGGGTGGTGGTGCATTCAAAATAGGTAATTTGACTCCCACCAAGGACATCGTGAATTTTTGTGATGAAGCGGGCAAAATCTTCCTTACTGATATAGCTCTTGCCAATCCGAAAGCGCTCCCGCACAGAGCTGAGATGAGGAGAGGTGTAGAAACCAGCCTGATAACCAGCTGCCGTGAGAATGGAACAAAGGGTTGCACCCACTGAGCCCTTGCCATTGGTGCCGCCCACATGGATACATTGCAGATCCTGGTGTGGCTTTCCCAGTCGTTCTAAAAACTGATTCATAGAATCCAGGCCCAGTTTGATCTTAAAAAACTGGAGCTGGTCAAGAAAGTCCCATGCCTCTTGGTAGTTCATATCCTTACATGCTTGGTTATGCGTTTTTTTTGGTTTACTCCTTTCCCAATGCATAGGGAATATAATATGTACGTCACCAGTTGCCAACAGAGAACGGCGTTGCTGTATCAGGATAATTCGGTATAATACGGAAAAAACAAGTGGATTTTTACATTTTTTTTACAGTGGAAGAGCTGTGGTGCAGGTACTTGATGGCGAGGTGGAAAGCACGGTAGGTTGGGGTGAGAGAAACGAACCCCAACAATCATGAAGCGAATCGGACATGTTGGGGTTCGCAAAGCTCACCCCAACCTACGAGCTGCGGTACTTGGGTTGCATGAGTATGCAACTCCCGAGTCGCATTAGTATGGAACGTATCAGTTGCATTAGTATGCGACCAGGAGGCGGTGCCGGGTGGAACTGCGATATCTTGCAACCATTGGCACACAGGTAAAAGGGTGGCACGGCATGGAGGGGCGACCGGCCGGTCGCCCCTACGGCACACTCTCCCAGGCCTGAGCTTGGGAACCAGAAAAAGGAGAAATATCATGAGCCACGAAATGACAGTGAAAAAGCTGACAGAGATTACAGCGTATCAGGAAGGATCCGTGGTCAGCTCAACCATTATCAACAAGATGAGCGGGACCGTGACCTTATTTGCCTTTGATAAGGGGCAAGGGCTGAGTGAGCATACAGCAGCCTATGATGCTATGGTGCAGGTGCTTGACGGCGAGGTGGAAATCACGGTTTCCGGGAAGCCATTTCAGTTGCAGGCCGGAGAGATGTTAATCATGCCTGCCAATGAACCCCATGCGTTGCAGGCGATTACCCGCTTTAAGATGATGTTGACTATGATTAAGTCGTAACCCGGTAAGAAGCAGAGCTTCAGCAAGAAGGATTCCATAAGGGTTCCCAGGCCGGAGCTTGGGAATTAGAAAAACCCAAGTTGCCTGGCATATGCAATATAAGTTTTTCTATATTGCACTATCCTCTTCCATAGGAAGGGAGGGGCACGGCATGCCGTGCCCGTACAACCTGTTTCGATCCTCGTCCCGCACCCCAACCTACGAGCTAACTCGTAGATATGTACTGCAAGAAAATACTTGCACAAGCAAGGCTCGGATGGGTATTCTATGCAGCACTCTCTATCGAACAAATAACCTTTTCCAGGAACGGTTTGCGCCATGCCCCATCAATCCCACATCCTTGTCCAGGAAAGTTAGCAAGATACCATGAAAACCCCGATACCCCATCCCCCTTACATCATCCGTCCCGGCGTCCCGGAAGAGGTCTTTACCGACCGGCAGGATTATCTGGACTTTTTCCACAATGCCGCACTCAAGGCCATAACCCGGCGCACCATGTCCACTGTGCTTCTGGGCCAGCGGCGCATGGGCAAAACCGAGATCTTTCTCCGCACCGTGAATCGCCTCTTTTGGGAGCAGGATCATCAAGACCCCAAAGCAGCAGTGCCGGTCTATTTCAGTTTCCCGGATGAGATCATCAGCCGACAGGATTTCGCCCTCAAATACACGGAAAACTTTGTCCGCTGGTATGCGGCCTTCCGACTCCAGAACCCGAAACTGTTACGAGAGCCGGAAGATCCCTTTGAACTGATTCCGCTATTGCGGGAGAATACCGCTCTTTCGGAACCGTTCAGAGATTTTGCCCTGGGGCTGCTCAAGGCGATTCCTTCCGGCAATGTTATCCTGCCCGAGGAAAAGGCCTTGCTACTGCCCCGCGCTGTGTCAGATTACGACGACAGCACAGTAGTCATGTTTCTGGACGAGTTTCAGAACACCCATCTGCCGGAATACGAATTTCGGGTGGTGGGCTTTATGCAGCAGGCGGTGGAGTCCACGGCCTGTCCTCATTTTGTCACCGGTTCAGCCATGAGCATCCTGTCCCGGGAAATTATCGGACGCGGTGCCTTGTTCGGCAGATTTTCCGGTGAGGAGATCAATACCTTTTCTCCGTACTGGGGCAGCGAACTTGTCCGACGGGCGACCTGTTTCTACAGGGCCGAGGTGCCGGAACTCATGGCCCCGGTCGTGGCAGACCGTTGCGGCGGTAATCCTTTTTACATCACAGCTATCATTCGTCAGGCCGCAAAGCTGGGCACCCCTCTTGTCGATGAAGAGTCTATCAACAAAATCCTGGCCGTGGATATCTCCTCCGGCTTTATCTGGGGTGAACTGCACGATCAGGTTACCCGCTGGATTAAACGAATCAACGAGCACGGCATAACCAAATGGATTCTCTATCTGTCCGCAATCTGCCAGGGCGAAAAGATTTCCCTGGAACAGTTGCAACAGGAACTCAAGGCCCGTGAAGGCAGGGACGTGCCTCTGGACACGATCCGGGACATCCTGGTCCGCCTCTCCCGTGGCGACCTGGTGGATTATCTGGAACTGGGCGGCTGGTTCCGCAAGATCAACGATCCCATCCTTCTGGAGTTCCTCAAGGTCTGGGGCAGAATTGAGGTGGAGGGCCAGCCTGCTCAGGCAGTTCAGGACGATTTGCGGGAGCAGTACGAAGAAGGGGCGACCGGCCGGTCGCCCCTTCAACGGCGGTTTCACGAATACAAGGGCTATCTTGGTGAAGTTTTCATGAGCCAGATCCTGCTTGGAAGTTCGCAGAAGGTCTTTCCCGGAAGATTGTTTCACACAGATGAAGACATTACCATGCCGTGGAGATTTACCTATGTGCATCACCGGGTCCGACTCGGGTCAGGCCAGGGAAAGGAGATCGACCTGTACGGCGCAGCTGGCTCAGAGGTCTGGATCGGGCAGAGCAAATGGACAAAGTCCCTGGTCGGGTTAAAGGTACTCAAAGAACTTTGGGCACAGGGGGAGCAGGTGCGGAGAGAGCGGGAACGCGAACCCCGAATTCTGCGGCTGTGGCTCTTTGCCTACAATGGCCTGACAGCCGAGGCCGAAGAATACGCCCGTGCGCAGGGTATCCTCTGGTCTGCCAAAGAGGAGCTGAATGAACTGTTGCTCCTGCTGGGGCTGCGAAAACTGCCGGACAATCTTTAAGGGATCTAACAGGAAAAATCTTTCCCCTTATGCTATCAGGCAGGCACAGGAGCCTGCCCCGACCACATATACAGAAAACACCATGCTCCAGGAACTACGTGTCAATAATCTGGCCTTGATTGACCGGCTTGATCTGGATTTTTCCGAGACCAACACCGGCCTGATTGCCTTTACCGGTGAAACCGGGGCAGGAAAATCCATCATCCTCCAGGCAGTGCATTTACTCACTGGTGGCCGGGCCTCAGCCTCCTGGGTACGCAATGACTGCGAACAGGCTGTGATTGAGGCCCGGTTCGGCATCAATGGTCAGGAGGAAATCCAAAGGCTCTTGCAGGAACACGGGCTGGAAAACGAGGATGATGATGAAGGCTGTATTCTCCGCCGCATCGTCAGCAGCAAGGGAAGAAGTCGAATTTTCATTAATGACCGGCTGGCAACAACCCGTCTGGCCCATACTCTGGCTGAGAATCTGGTCAATATTGCCAGCCAGCACGACCAGCAACTCCTGCTTAAAAGCAATAACCATATTGATTTCCTGGACAGCTACAGTGAACTGTGGGAGCAACGGAACCAGTATCGACAGGTGTATAGTCGTTGGCAAAAGCTGGCCCGCCAGTTACGGGAAGTACAGGAGCAGGAACAGGATAAGGAACAACGCCGGGATTTTCTCAGTTTTCAACGCAATGAAATCCAGGAGGTGGCACCTCTGCCCAATGAAGACGAACAGCTGATCAAGGAGCGGGATGTGCTCAAATCCTCAACAACTCTGGCTGAGCTGGTCGGGAAAAGCCATTTTCATCTCCAGGACAAGGTGACCCCCCTTCTCACCGAGGTCCGTAAAAGCATGGAACATGCAGCGGCCCTTGATCCGGCTCTCCAGGAAGTATCCAGGCAGAGCAGTTCTGTTTTTTTTGAAGTGGAAGACCTGGAAGGCAATCTCCGCAACTATCTGGATTCCATTCCATCGGATCAGGGACGGGTGGATCAGATTGCGGCCCGGTTGGCCCAGCTCAGACAGTTGCAGCGCAAATACGGTACAACCCTGGAAGAAGTGCTGGAGTTTGCCGATCAGGTGACCAAGGAACTGAATTCTTTGGATCACCTGGATGAACACATCGCAGCTTTAGCAAAAGAGCTGGATCAGGTTGAAACGGAACTGCGCCAAAAAGCAGAGGCCTTATCCGCAGAACGTTTTCAGGGAGCAGAACGGCTGGCCAAGGCCATGCAGGCAGAACTGGATTCCTTAAGCTTTCGTCAGGCCCTGTTTGAAGTTTCAATCCAGACTAAAGATTTTGGGAGCAAAAGAACAAACCAGACATCCTCTGCCTTTTCCGCTACAGGTGCTGATACTGTGACCTTTCTCTTTTCTGCCAATCCAGGTGAGCCACCCAAACCCCTGACTGAGGTGGTCTCTGGCGGTGAGCTGTCCCGGCTCATGCTGGCGATGAAATGTTTACTGGCCCGACGGGACAAGGTGGACACTGTTATCTTTGATGAAATTGATGCAGGTATTGGCGGTGAAGCGGCTGAGGCTGTTGCCCGCAAGATTGATGAGTTGGCCAGTCATCACCAGGTCTTCTGTATCACCCATCTGCCCCAGATTGCTGCCTATGCTGATGCCCATTTCCTAGTGGGAAAACAGGTGGACACCAACCGAACCTTTACCACCATTCGCTCTCTCAACCATGAAGAACGGATCAATGAATTGGCCCGGATGCTGGGTGGTGACCATCCCAGCGAACAAACCCTGATCTTTGCCCGAGAGCTGGTGGAAGGGCGGGCAGAGGTACAATGAACTACCCCGCCCCAAGGGGCGGGGTATCAAACTGAAGTGAGGTGGGGTACGGCACGCCGTACCCCTACTCACCCTTTGAAGCATCACATACCATCCATTCATGCAACACCTTACAGATACTCCAGCCATTACAGCTATAGGCCTCTTTTCCGGTGGCCTTGATTCCATCCTTGCCTGCCGTGTCATTGCCCGGCAAGGCATCCAGGTTCGAGCCTTAAAATTTGTCACCCCGTTTTTTGACCATGCTCTCCTTGATCAAGAGCAGGAATACCAGCAAGAGGTACAAAAAAAATACGGCCTGGATGTAGAACTGGTGGATATCAGCGCAGGTTATATTGAGCTGTTACGTAACCCCTCCCATGGGTTTGGCAAAAATTTCAACCCCTGTATTGACTGCAAGATTATGATGCTCAGCAAGGCCAAAGAAATAATGAAAACCTACGGAGCCTCTTTTCTCATTACCGGTGAAGTGCTGGGCCAACGGCCCATGTCGCAACGCCGGGATACCCTCAACCTTATTGAACGGGACGCAGACTGCCGGGATATCCTCCTTCGGCCCTTATCAGCACAGCTCATGGCCCCTATCCTGGCAGAACGGGAAGGTCTGGTGGATCGGGAGCGCTTATACACCTTTTCCGGACGGAGTCGCAAACCCCAGGTTGCCCTGGCCCGTGATTTGGGAATTACCGACTTCCCAGCCCCTGCTGGCGGCTGTGTGCTGACAGACCCCAATCTTGCAGCCCGGATCCGCCGCTTTTATGAGGGACTCTTTCTCATCGGCAAAGATGAGATCACTGCCTCGGATATCCGGCTTCTCCTGCTGGGGCGTCAATTCCGTCTTCCCGGCGGGCATTGGCTGGTCCTGGGCAGGAATGAGGAGGAGAATGATCGCCTGAACCAACTCTGCGAACCGCATGACTGGCTGCTCTATATGCCGGAACGACCTGGGCCCACTGCTTTACTACGCCGGGGTAATGCCTTGCTCACCAACCTTGATGAGCAAGAGGAGATTCTGCGTTCAGTGACAGGGTTAATCATCCGCTACGGAAGAAAAATCAAGGGAAAGCTCCCGCCCGGTGAGGTCCTTTTTCAAAAAGGGAAAGAACAAACAATGCTACAAGCAACAGTGCTGGCAGATGACGTTTTCCAGGACTGGATTGTCTGAGTATCCATCTTAATCAACTTCTACAAGCTACGTTGACACTCATTCTCTTTTACAGTATCATTTTATATAAGATAAAAAATAATAGCGCATTACCAAGCGGTAAGGCTTCAACAGAATAATCTCTTTTCCTGGTGCAACCCGTGCATGCCCTTGATCTCGCTCATTTCATCATCACCACATACCCTGATAAAGGCATCACCCCGATGAAACTGCAAAAGCTCGCCTATTATGCTAAGTCATGGACTTTGGTTGCAAAACATTCGTTTATCCAGGCTGATTTCGAAAAGTGGACCTATGGGCCGGTAAACACCCTTATCTATAATGCCTATAAGCAACACGGTGCTGATGTCATCCCTTCTGGGAAAACAACACTCAGTATCAGCCACAAACAAAAAGAGCTACTTACCTTTATTCTGGACAATTACATCGACTACTCCGCTTTTACCCTCAGTGCCATGACCCATAATGAGGCACCTTGGCTGGAAGCAGAGGACAATGCTGTTATCAGTGATGCTGCGATTATCTCCTACTATTCCAATCAAGCTTTTGCTAAAAACTTCATCAAGCTCCAAAATGCCGATCAGCAGCCCTTTCATGTGCTGAAATCCAATTCCTGGCATTCCTTCACGCTGGACATGGATGCAGAAGAAGCAGAAACCTTTGCCATCTACCCCACCGCAGAAGACTATCAGCATCAGAGCCAGAAAGCCAATCACGATTTTCAGAAGCTGCTGCGGGAAATCGACGAGCTGCTGTAAGTGCATCATCAAAGCGATTCCCATGATCGGACACATTTTTGTGAACTTCTCAGGGACTTTCCCGTGCCCTCCCCTCCAGTGCCTGAAACGGCCTTACGAACAGTCCATGCCCGCTTTGAGAAGTTGAACACAGAGAGCTTTACCCCTAAACTCAGACAGCTCCACGCTAAAGAATACCAACGCCTATTCAATCAGCTGCCCATTATCCTTCATCGCTATCTCTTTGAGGGGATTTTCTCAAACGCAGGAGTGTATCGCCAGTATCAAGATCCAAAAAACGGTGCTGTGTTCTTTGGTGCCAGACAACAATTCCAAGGTGCTCCAGCCGGAAAAATTAACAACGAAATACAACAGGCAGTGTCTCACCTGCTCCCACAAACGAATCACCCTGTTTACCAAGCTGTCAAATTCTATCAGCAATTTATCAGAACCCACCCTTTTTATGATGCCAACGGCAGAATAGGACGTTTCCTCCTTGAAATCTATCTCAATCTGCACGGGATCGGCATACAGTGGAAGCGACTTTATGCCAATGAAAAATGGATCAAAAAACTTAATGACTGCCACCGAAGGATGAAGTCTCCAGAGTATGAACGCTATCTTGGCTTCCTGGTATCCCACTGGAGTAAATGCATTTTTTATGAAAAAAATACTATTAACCCCTTACCAGGATCACCTGACAGCTGTCCTTAACCGGTCAAACGTGCTGCGTCTTGCTTACCCTTTTCTTCGTCAACAAAATAAAATAAAATTCCACCAATAAGAAAGAGCAACATGATGGAGCCAATCCCCCAACGTGACGCAAGCCTGCCCACGCTTTCAACCTGCTCAACTGTTGGTGCAGGAGGCATGAGGATCCGTCGGACAATCAGACCAACGATTCCCATCAAAGCAGGCCCAAGAATAGCGGCAAACTTACCCAGCATATTATAAAAGCCATAGTACTCAGCAGGCTTGTCCCTAGGAATCAGGCGCGAGTAATAAGAGCGGCTCAGGGCCTGAATACCACCCTGCACCAGACCAATGGCCCCGGCCAGAATGTAAAACTCCTGCTTTGTTTCCATCATAACGCCCCAAAGGGTGATCAGCATGTAGATTCCAATCCCCAAAAAAATAGCCTTGCGTACGCCCCAAGCCTGGCCCAGCTTGCCAAAAAGCAGGGCCGCTGGAAAACCAACAAACTGAACAATTAACAGGGCTATAATCAGGTCATTGGAGGCAAGACCAAGAGAAAGCCCATAGTCCACAGCCATCCGCACGATGGTATCCACCCCATCAATATAGAACCAATAGGCCAGCAAAAAGAGGGAAACGGTTTTGAGATGACGGATCTCCTGAAAGGTACCGAGAAACTGTTGACTCCCCTCCTTAATACTCTGGAGAAGAGAACGTCTGGTAACTTCTTTTTTTTCTTCCTCAACCCAGAACAGGATAAAGAGCGTAAAGCCGCCCCACCAAAGAGCCACTGTAAGAAAGGACCAGCGCACAGCCTCGCCTGCATCAGCCAGCCCAAAGAACTGTGGATACAAGGTCATCAGGACATTGACCAAAAAAAGCAGACCACCCCCCACATAACCCAGCGAATACCCCAAACTGGAGATAAAGTCAATATTCTCTTCTTCAGCCACCCCAGGCAGCAGGGAATCGTAAAAGATATTTGCTCCGGAAAAACCGATGATCCCCAGGGAATAAATCAAAACAGCCCAAAGCCATTGCCCCTGTTGAACAAAAAAAAGGGAGGCTGTCATCAACACCCCCAGATAAGCAAAGAACATGAGCAGCTTTTTTTTCGCACTCCCTCTGTCCGCAATAGCTCCCAGCAGCGGTGCCATGGCAGCAACAATCAGACTGGCCAACGCATTGGCAAAACCAAGCTGGGCCGTGCTTGTATTGACATCAGCTCCGTAACTCCAGTACTGTTTAAAAAAAATCGGGAAAAACCCTGCCATAACCGTTGTTGCAAAGGCAGAGTTTGCCCAGTCATACAGGGCCCATCCCCAAACCTGCTTATCCAGCTTTTTCATACCATCTCCTCTTGTTCTCTTATGGTTCATGCTGAATAATCAGCTCTCCTTTAAAATCAGTTGCCGTCCGCTCACTACATCCAGCAATACCATCAACAGAACGCAGCAGAGCAAGCACCTCTTTCTGGGTTTTCTTGCCTGAGCCAGCCTGACTTGCCAGCGTCATATCAGTCAACCAGCCCACAACAGGAGCAATATGATCAGCCAGTTTCCGAGGTCGCAAAAGAAAGGCTGATACATTAGCTTTTCTCACACAAGCCCCTGCAATTGTACCGAGTTCCTTCACCATCTTCTCAGTAAGAGCTTCAGGATCTGCTTTTTCTGCAAGTAAGGCTCGCAATTGACTTTCCCCATTTGCGATGTACAGCATGGTATCGGTTAATGCGATGGCAAGGTGAGTGGCCTCAATAGGCATCATACTCCAATAATAGAGACGCTGACCTTGTATTTTCTCATAATCTTCATAAAGACCTTGCTTCTTCATTGCATCACGTACTTTCCGCAAGGCCCGGCCCGCTGCCTTCTTATCCTGTACCTGGAAAGCAAAAACGGTCTTGGGAAGAGGAAAGATTCCTGCATTGACCAACCCTTGAACAGACACCCCGGCGTGTGGGCCTACGGCTTCAAGTAATTTATCCAAGGAGAACCCTATGTTCTTCTGAACTGTTTTTTTCAGCTCCTTATACTGACTTTTTGCCTTTGCCAGGCTCAGGAAACCACGCACAAAGGCCTTGTCAAAATCAGCAATTCGATAGTGGAACAGGGTATCTTCCCGAAGCAATGGTAAGGTAACTTCTTCCAGCGAACCATGAGACAATACCTTAGGGAAAACCTTGGGCAAGAGCTTGTTATCAATTTTCCCTTGTATCCGCAGACGAAGCTTTCCCTGTTCTTCTATAACCATCCCACCCATGCCTTCCACTCCTGCAAATTTTCTGAGACTTCTGGGTCTGGTTGCTCTCTCCTGGCTTTTCTGCTGTGGCAAAGCTGCAAAGAATTCCTCCAGCAACGGCATATTACAATATAAACGCACATAAATATGTTTCTGGGCTTCTTCTTGCCAAAACGCCTCTGTTGCAAGAAAAGGATCAGTGTGCCTCAAATTATCCTTACCTGCTTTATGCTGGACAGCTGCTACAATCCTTTCAGGATCATAGGCCAGCATGATAATCCCCTGATCATCATACCCATAAATGACCTCTTCCCCGACACCCTCTTTCTCAATACCCTCTTCTTCCTCGTTCAGGATAATACGGGTCATCTTTAGTCCGCTTATCCTTATATTGGTTACACTTTTCAGAGCAATACTGGCAAGTGTACTGATTGAGCCTGCGGTGGACGACGTAGCAAAGACTAAAAGGGCATTCTTTACTTCCTGCTCCGGGTCCTCCTCTAATCGCTCGACATCCGGTGGAAAAAGCGTAATAATCGCATCATCACCAAAGATATGTGTCAGCAAGGGACTCGTCATCATATCGGCAATACTCTGGTAAAAAGCATCATACGTATACAGGTCCTCATCTGTCGCTCCAAGCTCTCTCATCATCTCATGCATATTCGGCTGAGAAAAAAAATGCCCCAAAGAGGTACGGGGAAAGTTTTCAGCTATGTCTTTCATACCATACAGGCTGACAAGGGCGACTGTATCTTCAGGTAAAAAATCAGCATAATAACTCTGCTGATTATCAGGTGGGACAGGGTAGTAAAAGAAAAAATAAGAAAGTGCCCCAAGAAACAAGAGGCAACACAAGTAAAAAAGGAGTTTTTTCATACGTTCGGTTTACAAAAGGTCTGATATACCAGGAAGAAATGTTGCTGTAAAAAATGAAACATGAGGATAAACTCCTTTCATGTACCAATAAAAAACAACATGTAAAAATGGTGACTTTTCATTAAATGCATACAGGGAATATTTTTACCTTAAAAAGATGCAAAGTCAATTCTTATCCGTTATAATCATTTCATAGTTTTCAATGCTAAACAGAGCGGCTTTCCTTCCAACATGGAAGCCACCCCTTCTCATAACTCTGCTTGGCATGCTTTCCACGAATCTAAAAAAATATAAAGAGGCTACCTTCTATGCACCGATACTCTTTTTTACTTATCACCCTGCTGGCTCCCTGCGTAATCACCCTGTCCACTGGTCATCCACAAGCAGAGGCTACTGTGCCTGTCCTGGACAACACGGCAAAAAAAGCCCCGCATGCTAAAACCTTGCCAGCTCTTTCTCCATCAGCAAAGATCACCTCAACTCCTACAGCAAAAAAATCAGGACCTATCATCCTCGGGGAAAAGGGAAATATTTCTTCGGTTAAAAAATGCGTTGCAAAGGTATCATATACAGCCTCAACACAGCGCACAAAAAAGAAGAAAAAAACTCGATTACCCGCAATTCACCGCCATATCACCTCAAGAAGTGCTATCATTCTGGATGCCGAAACAGGCAAGGCAATTTTTGCCAAAGCTCCAGATAATCCCCGACAACCCGCCTCAACCATTAAGGTACTTACCGGGATGATTGCTATGAAACGTTTGAAAAAAGATGAAAAGGTCGAAGTCAGTCGCTATGCTGAAAAAATGCCTCGCTCCAAGGTGTATTTAAGTACCCAAAAAAAATATACGGCCAATGATTTAATCAACGCAGTACTCTTGGCTTCAGCAAATGATGCCAGTGTTGCTTTGGCTGAAAAAATAGCAGGTACCGAGGATGATTTTGCCAAATTAATGACCCTTCATGCCCGACTCTGGGGGGCAAAAAGTACCGTCTGCCGCACAGCTTCTGGCCTGACAGCCCGGGGACAACAGTCCACAGCCCGAGACCTTGCCCAAATTTTTCGCCATGCCATGCAGGATAAGGATTTTGCCAACCGCATGAAGCTAACCAAGATCAAAACCTCCTATGGGAAATTACTCCGCAATCATAACAGGGCGCTCTGGCAGGTCGAAGGTGCCTTGGCAGGTAAAACCGGCTATACCAATAAAGCCCGCCAGACCTATGTGGGCCAATTTAAGCGTGGAGAAGACACCATTGTAGTCTCCATTATGGGCAGTGAAACCATGTGGACAGATATCAAACGGCTGGTTGAGTATGGATTTAAAAAGAAGGAACAGATCAGGCTGGCGCAGCTGACTAAGAACGAAAAAGAGAGTTAGGAAATCAACAACTTAAATACCCGTTTTCAGGTGCGCAATTGTAGGGGCAGACCCGGGTGTCTGCCCGACCTAAAAGGGCGAACGGCATGATTGGTTATCCCTTACAAAGAACCCTTACCGCTTGTTTTAGAACTTTTACTTCCTTTAGATCCCTTCTTACTTCCTTTAGATCCCTTCTTACTTCCTTTAGATCCCTTACTCCCTTTAGAACCCTTTTTATTATCGCATGGATTACACGCATGGACGTCGAGCCAACCGCAACGGTTTGTTATCCCGGTTGATGCGGTGGCAGTCAATTCCACCTGCACGATACCCGGGCCGCACGACAAGGTAAACACTACCGTAAAACTTCCGTCGCTTTCCGTACTTACCGACAGGGATTGGGTGCATAACGGCGGCTGCGTATGCGGATCATTTGGATCATGCGGCTCCGCATGGGCCGTAGGCACCAAGACGTCCGATACCGCAGCAAGAAAGCCGGGTTCCGAATTCTGCCCGGTATCAGTTATTACCGGCTCGTCATAGCCAGCCAGTGTCAAATCAAACGTTACATTACCCTGCGCCGGTGTGATGGCACCGGTCGCCCTGACAGTCATTGACGATGTCCCGGAGTGCCCGCTCACTAACTCCAAATCCACCCGACCGTCACTAAAGGCCAGCTGAGCTGCCGATGTTTGGGCGTGCGCTGGCAACACAATGCCCTGAATCACCGGCTTCACCCATTTATCCGGCAGGACTGAGGAACCAGCCAAGGCACCCACACCCACTGCCAAGGTCTTCATGGTTTTTCTCCGCATCGGGTTTGCAGGTGCAGATTGCTTCTGTTCTTTGGGGTTTTTCACCTCATTCCTCCTTGCTTCAAATAGACTCAAATAATGCAACAACAGAGTGTAAAAAATCTAACCCAGTGGGTTAGATTTTTTGACAGGTTACCCCGTAAATTTTATTGCATTAGCTTCACGGATCCAGGTTATTGTCATGCTCATGTGCTGGCATCATCAGAGTCATCAGAGTCATCATCATCGCAGTCGCAAGAGGCCTCTCTGATTAAATACTTTCCTCCTCTGGATATTTCGCCGCATGTCAGCGATGATGATATCTCCTTCTGCCCGCCAGCTTCTATTTCAAATTCATCTCTCAGCACTTCATTCCCGCCCGTGTTTATCCAAATAAACTGCACTTTGTACGCATTTTCTTCGTCTTCATTCTCCAATGAAAGGCTTTTTCCCTCATCCTCTGCTGTTAGTTCTTCACTTTTTTCTCCGCCAACAAGCCAGTTCACTCCATCTACCTTTGACTCTAGGCTCACTGTCTTAGTCGTATTACATCCCTCATCACAAGGATTACACGCATGGACGTCAAGCACACCGCAACGGAATGTTATTCCGGTTGATCCGGTGGCAGTCAATTCCACCTGCACGATACCCGGCCCGCACGTCAAGGTGAACTCGACAGAAAAACTTCCATCACTCTCCGTAGTTACCGAAAGAGTAATAGAGCATTTCGGCTCCGGGGCTGCATGCGCCGCAGGTACCAAGGCGTCCGATACCGCAGCAAAAAAGCCGGGTTCCGAATTCTGCCCGGTATCAGTTACTACCGGCTCGCCATAGCCGGACAGTGTCAAATCAAACGTTACACCACCCTGCGCCGGTGTAATGGCACCGGTCGCCCTGACAGTCATTGACGATGTCCCGGAGTGCCCGCTCACTAACTCCAAATCCACCCGACCGTCACTAAAGGCCAGCTGAGCCGCCGATGTTTGGGCGTGCGCTGGCAACACAATGCCCTGAATCACCGGCTTCACCCACTTATCCGGCAGGACTGAGGAACCAGCCAAGGCACCCACACCCACTGCCAAGGTCTTCATGGTTTTTCTCCGCATCGGGTTCGCAGGTGCAGATTGCTTTTGTTCTTTGGGTAACCGTTCAGACCCCTCTCATTTTTTTTACGCAGCAAGAGGCAGAGGAGGCACATCCAGCCCCTGGCGCCGAGCCGTGATAACCTCAGCGAGATATTTCCACGGACAGGCGTTGCGCTTCCTACA
>NZ_JALAAI010000072.1:0-20370 GCF_052785085.1 Candidatus Electrothrix sp. | reverse complement strand
GTTTGATTTTTTCATCTCACCAAACAAATAGACAATCGTCAAGTCGAAAATAGCTGGAAAAAAAAATTTCGGTAATTAAGTTATCCCGCTTGAATGTTTAGGTGTTTTTTTACGAGCTGAATTGCTGCAATTTTTATTTTCCAGATAATCAAGGGTCTGCTTTCTGACATGATCAGGTGGTTTCCAGCAAGGCAAGAATGCCCTTAATAGTAGCTGTTACAGGAGTAGCCATTCCTGCGCATGCTTTTGCTGCTTCGATCAATCCTTCCGCACTCAATTCGTACCATTTTCTTCGCGGTGTTTCCTTTGTCGCCTCTTTTACCAGACTATCCAAATCCTGAGCTGCCTCTTCTCTCTTCTCTTCCGGCAATTCGGGGAGCATCTGCTCAACTTGCTGACAGAGGCGTTCCAGTTCAGCTTTCAAGGCTGGTTCAGCGGCAGATTGGGCCACTGTGTTGAAGCTGTTTTGGATTGTTGCGTTTGAAATGACATTGCCTCCAATCGTTGAGCCATGAATTGAGACGCTGTTGTCGTTTTTAGCTGCCTGATCGCCGATCATAATATCCCCCTTTGGATTATGGATGACTATATCTCCGCGTTGGTATTCTCTTCTTGCCGTTCTTGGCATGATCTGTAAAATCTTGGCAAGATCAAACGTGCCAGCTTTGCAGATATATTTTGTTGCGCCGCTTTCTTCCAAGGCCAAGAGGTCTTGAAAATCTGCTTTGACTATTTGGAGACCTACCGTTATTCCTTCGATGATACGACTTGCTTCCGGCACAATAACCAATTCACTGAAACGCAGCTCCGGCATAAGATTAAGAATACGCTTCAGATCATCATAAATGATTTTGAAATAGTCGTTGGCTTTGGGTCCGCGCAGCCAGAGCGACAGCTTGCGGTCGTGGTAATCCACCTGAACCAGGGCATCTGCGCTTTCATCCTTGCGCTGGAGAACAACCCCGTTCTGCCAGACCAACTCGCCTTTGATTTCATCATGTCGGCCCACGATGAAGTTGGGCATGATGTGGCGGGGCAGGAAGCCGGTAAAGTCGAATTCAAAGGCAAGGCTGTTTTTTTTATCAAAGCCGTGCTTGGGTTGGTCGGAATCCAGCAGAGCCGGGATGATGATCATGTCCTGTTCATGGCGGCAGGGGAAGCAGAGCTTGAATTGCTCCATCGCCTGAATGATGATGGCTGCCTTTTCTGCGGGATAGCTGAGTACATTTCCGAGGTTATCCTCCACCTTGGCGGCACTGAGGATGCGGACAATCTCGTCCCTGTCCAGTCTGCCCTGCTTTTCCTTGGCCTCTTTGGAATAGAGCAGGGTATAGACACCGTATGTCAGCCAGCGCGGGTTGAGGATGTAGCTGTCCAGAGCAGCCAGTTTGGGGAAATGGACAATAACGCCGAGCTTGTCAAAGAGGTCCAGGAGCCAAGCCTGATTGAGGTCGCCCTGCTCGGCAAGCCCTTTGTCGGCGCAGAGATCAAGCCAGTCGGTTTTGGGGAGAAAGGATTCCGTTCCGGAGCGGTCGGTCAGCTCGTCCAGCACTGCCAGATGGGCCTTGCCAAAGCGGACGCTATGCACACCCAGTTCCGCAACCTCTTTGCTGAGGTCTTTTTGGAAACGCTGAAACTCCAGGGCATAGTTGTTTTGGTATTGAGTGCAGGAGAGCGGGTAAAAACCGAGCACGTTATCATGCTTTTCCTTGAGCCGGGCCATGTCCAGGTTAACGGCGCAGAGATCGGCCTTGTTACCGACCAGCATAACCGGGGCCTTGCTGCCAAAGGCCCGCACATGCTCCAGCCAGTATTCGGCCTGCTCATTGGCGTTGATCTCGGTGCGTCCGTCCAGAAGGAGGACATAGAGACAGCGGGAGCGGAGAAAGAATTGGTGAGTGGCATGGGCCACGACCTGACCGCCGAAGTCCCAGAAATGAGCGGTGATTTCCGTGCCCGGCACCTCCCAGGTGGAGATGTCTATGCCCGGTGTCATTTTTTCTTTGCCGGGGTTTACTTCAAGGCCGTTCAGGGCGCGAATGAGGGATGTTTTGCCTGCCTCGCCGTAGCCGAGAAAGATGACGCGGACTCGGTTGAGGGCACCGATTGTTTTACCAAGACTTTTTAGGTAAACGTTGATCTGGACGGGTTCTTGAGCAAGGATTTCTTCCGGGAGATTGACAACGGCTTCAAGGAATTTTTTATCTGTTGGCACCCCGTCAATACGGCCTTGGAACCAGTCAGCCCAGATGTCAAAGCCGTGGCCAACGTCTCGGAGAGCTTGAACTAATTTTTTTGCGCGTTGACGCAACTCTTGGTTCTGAGAAGCATAGAGATGGAGATAGAGATAGTCAACGCCTGTTTTCTTGTAGTTTTTTTTCTTTTCGAGAGATGTTAATTCGTTAGCAAAGTTTACGCCTGTGGATTGAGCTGAAGCAACAAAAGCACCAGTATTTAGCTCAGTTAGAGAGAAATTTAATGCTGCATTATAACATCTGTTTTTCTCTCCAGAAAGAAAGTAACCTGAAATTCCACTGGAAAAATATTTTTTTTCTATCGTTTCTTTTTCTATTCGTGAGAATGAAGAAGATAATTCTATAGTGAAAAGTTCAAGGCGTACATTAAATACCAAAATATCTACTATTTTTCTTGAAATACTATTCGGGAGAGAGTGGAGAAATACTATACAATTCTTCTTGCTTTCAATCAACAGAGCTGGCAGGCATTGTGCAGCAACACGGGCACCTAAGGCATTAATCCATTCCTTAGGTAACTGTTGCAGCTTTTTTTCTATTTCTTCCCTGTTCATACGCGTCCTTCAGGCCGGGGCTGTAGGGGCGTTTCGCGAAACGCCCTTACGACGACACCGGCTCATCCATTGCAACCTTGCACAAGCACCCGCCCGCTACCGATAAGTATATTTTTTCTTTCTCTAAAAAGAATTACCCCTTGAATGCAAAGGGATTAACAATGGTCAACCGGTCTTCAATCACCTGCCCGGCCTGCATATCTTCAGAATAGACAACAGAGCATGAACCCTCCAAAGCCGCAGCAAGAATCAGGCTGTCCCACCAGGAAAGCTGATATTTCGTCATGATCTCAAGGGCAATTGCAATTGTCCCGCCAGAAATGACAGTGATCTGAAAGAGATCAAGAAATTTGCGGGCATACTCTGTCACTTTTGCCGGTTCCAGGATGCGCTTCCGAAGCGTCACTGCGACAAACTCGCTGATCACTTGGGGGCTTATCACAATACCGTCCTGCATCAACAATTCTTCCGCAACGGCCCGCTTATCAAGATCATCAGCCACTGAATACACAAAAATATTCGTATCAACAAAGAAATTATCGCCCATGAATCTCCTCCCTGTTAAAGGAGTAATCAACAGGCAGCTTCCCCTCAGCCTCCTGAAAAATCTCTTTCAGAATCGCCTTTTTTTCCTGCGCCGATCCTTTCTTCCGCCTTTGATACTTGAAGAGCAAAAATTCGTAAAAAGTCAGCAGCTCCTGCTGTGCTGCTTCGGGAAGAGAAGAAAGATTAATAAAATTATGGCCGATCTGAAGGGAATTTCTGTTTGTCTGCATGATATGTTTCCTCATAAAAAGTACGCGGGCAGCAGCCGTAACCAAGCACCCGCCTGCTGCCAATAAGTCTATTTTTTCTTTCTGAAGATATATTTTTTATACCTCCAGGTATATTTTTTCTACTTCGAGATCAAAAAAATACACCTGGAAATAGTCCGATTACACCTTCCGGTATATTTTTTCTTTGCAAAGACGTTCGATTTCCTTTTTTCATCCCCTCTTTTACAGCTGCACCTTGGGCTGTCCAGCCTGCACCGTATTATGAATATATTCCTGAATAACGTCCGCAGCCAACTGATTGCCAGCAATATTCCAATGCGAGTCCCTTGGCCTGTACAAACGCTCTGTCTGGGCCTTTTCCGCAAAAAACGGCAGCAGGTCAAGAAAGGCAACCCCCATGTCCTTCAGCCCGGCGGCAAGCCGCTCATTGGGCAGCACAGTATTCCAGCCGCTGTCCTGCACAGCAAGCTCTGCGCGGACTTTTTGCTGCAACCCCTTGTTAATCTGGACTTCATCAGGGATAATCACGACTGCAAAGGGAATATCCAGCTCCTTGCAGATATTCCGCATCTCCTCCACAGAGGCGAGGACCTGGTCAATCAGCGGCAGCACATCTGCCCGCTCAGTCAGATAAAGCACGCTGCGCTCCTTTTCCACATTCAGATAAGCAGACTCGTCAAACGATGGGCAGTTGTCGCAGTAGGTACCTGTGCCATGCACAACCTGGCCCTCATATTTAGGGCGAATGACGAACAAATACCGAAGCAGGGAGGCTGCATAGGAATACTCATACCATTTCTTCTTTCTGATGCCTTCGATTATATCATTGCCGATAAAAAAGGAGAGCAGCACCATATCCGGCTCAAACCGCAAGGCTTCCTGCCGCAGGATGGCAAGGTAGTCTCCAGGTCCGGTGCTGGGAATGCCCAGATTGCAGACCTCTGCGTCAAACCCTTTGTCCTGGAGTTGAGATTCCAGCAGGGTGAGATAATTGTGCTTGTACGGGACAACACCAAAGGCAAAGGAGTCGCCAATCGCTGCGATGCGAAAACTTCCCTTCTTTTTCCCGAAAAATTCCGTGTCCTTGAATCCTTGCGAGTTCAGCTTGAAATTAAAATCCGGGGAAAAGGGCTTGCCACGGAAACGGTTGTACGAATCATCATAAAAGATGAAGAGCGGGTGGAAAAAATGAAAGATGCGGACAGTCAGTTCGCCTGCTGACAGGGAGAGCAGCAGCACAAAGAGTATGGAGGCTGTGGTTCGGAAGGCACGCTTGTTCATTATTTTCCTGTTTTTCTCGTTCATACGCTTTCTTCGGGCTATACTGTAGGGGCAATTCATGAATTGCCCCTACGACGGCACCGGCTCATCCATCGCAACCTTGCACGAGCACTTGCCTGCTGCCAATAAGTCTATTTTTTCTTTCTGGAGATATATTTTTTATACCTCCAGGTATATTTTTTCTACTTCGAGATCAAAAAAATATACCTGGAAATAGTCCGATTATACCTTCCGGTATATTTTTTCTTTGAAAAGGCAGACAGAGACTATTTCAGGAAGCAATCTCCTTGTTCTGAGACAAACAATTCAGTTTACTGCGCAGACGCTCCAGCGTCTCAAGCTCCCCTTCCCATTCAATCAGTTCCATATCATCAACCTGTCCGTACATTGCCTCTCTGTCGAGCTTGCCGTATCGGTCTTCAAAACCTGTTATTTTATTCTGAATACCGCTTATCTGTTTTTTCAGGAGATCGGCTTCCAAACCGACAAGAGCCTGTATCTTTCTCAGTGTCCAGAGATCACTGTTCTGTGCAATTACTTTAGTCATGTTTCCTCCTTCTTGTTCATGTACTATGAAATGAACTGCATAATTCCAGCATAATATTTCAGAGTCCAGTAAGGTAATTTGCAAAACATCCCTCCAATACCATGCAACGCCCTCCCCTTTCTTACCAGACAATATCCACAGGATACTGCTCAACAACAGCATCACGGCTGAGAAGGATAGCTTTTTCAACCCTGGCCTGGGCAATAACAATTCGGTCAAAAGGATCTTGATGATAATGAGGAAGGCTTGCCAGTGCAAAGACGTGGGCAGGGATGATAGGGAGTACCTCAAGCCCATTGATTTTTTGCTGGGCCTGCACAATATCATGCAGAGGCAGCTTGAGTTTCAGCCTGCCGAGCTGGTGCTTGCTTTGCATTTCCCAAATGCTTACCGTGCTAAGCAAAAGGGTGTTTTGCGGGTCTTGACAAAGCTCAAGAGCTTTTGGCGAGAGCTTGGATATATTACTGTCCCACCAGATAAATGCATGGGTATCAAACAAGATTTTCATGTATTCACCTCTGGCCAGAATTCTTCAGTTAGCGGTTCATCGAAATCCTCGGTTGTTTCCAGAGCACCTGAATGCAGTTCAGGAGTGCGTCCGCCTGGAAATGGAGTGAGAGGAACTATCCGGGCCAATGGAATGCTTCCATCTGTAAAGGTAATTGCATCCCCATTCCGAACATCTGTCAGTACTTGTTCAAGGGTTGGTTGTTCGCTTTTAATATTAACGGTTCTAGTAACCATTTTACTGCCTCTTTCATAGAAAAACTCAAAGATTTAAAGATATATTTCTCATTAACCCGATTTCTTTCAGATGGGTCAGTTTACCACGCACACGCTCCAGCGTCTCAAATGAATTGATAATGCTGCATAATGGCGAGTTTATTTGGTCATATCTCTGTTACTGCCAAGAAATATTCCGCTGGATGTTGTATGCCATATTTTATTCAACCATAATTCCCTTTTCCTTGCTTGCAATTTCCTGATAAGTACTCTAAAAATTCATCTCCAACTAACGAATCATGCAAAGGACGATCTTATGTCAACAGAACGTAATATTGAACTCAACACCAGCGAAGTACTGTGGAAGCTCACCGACCTCTACGCATCCCTGGACGACCAGCAAATTCAGGATGATCTGGACTTTTGCCACCAGGAGGCAGATCTCATCCAGGAAATTCAAGGCAAACTGGACGAACTGGAACCGGCAGTCTTTGCCCGCACCATCCGGCGACTGGAGCGCATCCAGGAAAATCTGGGCCGGATTGCAACCTATGCCTTTCTCAATTTCTGTACCCAGGTCAAAAACGCCGAAGCAGGTGCTTTTCAGCAAAAAATCAAGGAAGAAGCCAGCAAACTTGAGCGCAAGCTGGTCTTTTTCAATCTGGAATGGGCCAAGATGGATCAGGCCCTTGCAGAGCAGTTCCTGGCCCATGAAGAGGTTGCGACCTATGGGCATTTCCTCCGTAACCTCCGCCGCTATGCCGATCATCTCCTTTCTGAGCCGGAAGAGAGTCTGCTGGTGGAGTTCGAGCCTGTGGGCACGGAAAGCTGGCTGAATCTCTTTGAAAAGGTGCTCGGATATCTGGAATTTGGCGAGAACAAACGCAGCGAGGAAGAAGTGCTGTCTGATCTCTATGACAGCGACCGGGAAGTCCGGCGCAAGGCAGCCCAGGAACTCACCAAGGGACTGCAAAGCCAGCTCCATATCCTCACCCATATTTTCAACACCATCCTGGCGGAAAAGATGATCAGCGATCGGCTGCGCAACTATCCCTCTTGGATCAGAACCCGCAACCTGTCCAACGAGTTGGAGGATGTTACGGTTGATGCCCTGGTCACCGCCTCAGTGGATCGCTACGACTTGGTGCAGCGTTATTACCACCTGAAAAAGGACCTTCTGGGCCTGGATGATCTCCAGGATTACGACCGCTACGCCCCCCTGCCCTCCCTGCCGGAGCAACAGATCTCCTGGCAGGAATGTCAGGAAATGGTTTTGGAGGGATTTCGTGGTTTTTCCCCGGAGCTGGCCGATATAGCCGAGCTCTTCTTCAGCAAGAACTGGATTCATGCCCCTCTGTTGGATGGAAAACGGGGCGGAGCCTTTGCCCATCCCTGCGTGCCTGATGCCCATCCCTATGTGCTGGTCAATTACACCGGTAATCTGCGGGATGTCTCTACTGTGGCCCATGAACTGGGACATGGTGTCCATCAATATCTGGCCCGCAAACAGGGCTATTATAACAGCAACACCACCCTGGTCCTGGCCGAGACTGCCTCGGTCTTTGCCGAGCTGCTCATCTTTCATCGTCAGCTGGACATCCTGGAAGATCTGGCCCAGCGTCGCGCCTTTATCTGCCAAAAGCTGGAATCCATCTTTGCCACAGTCTTTCGCCAGATCTCCATGAACCGCTTTGAAGAGCTGATCCATAATACCCGCCGGGGACATGGCGAACTCTCCACCGAAGCCCTGTCTGACCTGTGGATGGAAAGCCAAAAAGCCATGTTCGGTGATTCTGTTCATCTGGGCGAACAATACCGGATCTGGTGGTCCTATATCCCCCATTTTCTCCACACGCCGGGCTATGTCTACTCCTATGCCTTTGGCGAGCTGCTGGTGCTGGCCCTGTACCGCATTTATCAGCAGGAAGGGGCGGCCTCCTTTGTACCCAAATATATTGAACTGCTTTCCCAAGGCGGCAACCAATCGCCCTATGAGCTACTCAAACCCTTTAATATTGATCTCAATGATCCTGAATTTTGGCAGGGCGGTTTGGCGGTGATTGAGGAAATGTTGGTGGGAGTTGAGGAAAAATTACTTTACGCAACGCCATAACATGTTAGAATACGTTCCAATATAATTACCATTCCGCATTTTCAGGCCGGAACAACAAAACATGAAAGTTGATCGGGTGACTCCAAGGAGTCGATCTTGTACTTTCATATAAACTCAAGAGAGGCGTATTGACATGTTACGATCATTTCTATTTTTCATCTCCATTTTTTCAGGCCTTTTTATACTCATAACTCCTTTAACTCCTCTCCAGGCCACTCCTACCGGGAATAATTCACCACAGACCGAGCAAAAAACAACAGGTACATCCCAAGCAACAACAAAAAATACAGAGAAAAAAGAAGAAAAGAAAATAGACCCTGCCTATGCCAAAATGACACAATCTCAACTCAATCAAGTAAAACGGTACGACTGCCGCTTACCAAAGGAGTTAGTTTCTCACGATTATAACGCTCAAAAAGAAAAAGCTTCTGCCCCTGAGAAAATGACCCAAAAGGACGCCAGTAAGCCCTCCAAAACGCCTTTATAGCATCTGACAACTCTCTTCAAGAAAACTCCCTGGGCAAAAAAGAAAAATCATCCTTTACATTCAGCGTGTTAAGAAAAAAAGAATAACCATCACTAAACTTCTTGCATTTATTCGGTGATTTCATACAATTGATCTTAAGGATGAGGCGGTGATTTTTTTTTCAGCCTCAGAAAAAAAACTGCCTGCCACAATACTCATCATTAATGTAAAATATGATTGTACTTTGATGAGCAGGCTCAGATAACCTAAAAAAAGGAGTTGGATCAATGAAAAATTCACTTATCTTTTTGACAGCATTTGCAGCCTTATTCTTTGCTGGTGCTGGAGCCAATGCAATTGCAGGTGATGCCCAGCCCGCAGCAGCCACAGTAGAGGCTGAAGATCCCCAACCAACTCTTTACGAGCAACTGGGTGGAGCACCCGCTGTTGATGCTGCTGTAAAAGGTTTTTATGATAAGGTGCTGGCTGATGAACGGGTGAATGGCTTTTTTGAAGGTGTTGACATGGATCGCCAGATCAGGATGCAAACCGAATTCCTGACCTTTGCCTTTGGCGGACCCAATAATTACCAAGGAAAAGATCTGAGGGCAGCCCATGCTCACTTGGTGGCTAAAGGTCTGAACGACACCCATTATGATGTTATCATTGAACACCTGGGAGGCACTTTGCAAGAGTTGGGTGTGTCAGATGAGTTGATTGGAGAAGCAGCTGCCGTAGCCAATTCTGTTCGTGACGACATCCTTGGAAAATAAGCACCACAAACACTGAGTCCCTCCTGTCTCAGAGCAAGGATTGCTGAGAACAACAAGGCAGGCTCTCTTCAATGAGTCCTGCCTTTTTCTTTATCCTCTCCCTCACCTAAATCGACTCCTGTTTCACCGCTCCCAGGAAAAAATGAGATCAGCACCACTGGTTTTGGCATTGGTGGCCGTTTCAACGGAAAATCCGTACAAGAGGTCATAGCGGGCCTTAAAGGTTCCTCCAGCTCCGGTCAGATCCTTACCATAGCTAATATAGAGATCTTTATAAATCTCCTTGCCCATGACTAAAGCCACATCTGAGGCATCCTCACCACCACCAATACTGAGATCCACAAGGCCTTCCATATCAAGGTTTTTGAGCGGATCAACTGTCTTGAGTAAAACCCCGCCACCAACCTTTCCCAAAGCTGCTTCAGCTGGAGAAAGCCCTTTCTCTTGTGTATCAGACGTAGAGATGTCCTGTCCTGTTAACAGATACGAAAGGATCTCTGACTCATCCATTGCTGTATCTGAAAAAAGCTGCATCTCCATACTGTTGACAGACCCCATAAGACGCACCCCTAATTCCATATTATCTATTTCTCTGGAGGCCTGAATATCCAAGCCAGGATCGTCAATCGGTCCGCCCTGATAAAAAACCCGGCTCTGGCCGAGTTCCAGCCTATTGCCCTCAAAATCAAAGGTCCCGTCACGAAGATCAAGATTGCCAAGAGCAGTAACCGGGCGCCCAGGCTTGGCCTTGATCTGCAAAGTGCCCTCCAAAAAACCTTTTAAGCCAAAGGTATTGACCATAACCTCTTCCCCCATGACCAGCTTGAGATCAAGATACATAGGAGAGGCTCCTTGTACAGGCTGGTCATCATCAATAATAACCACATCCCTTGAAGAGGATAAAGCCCCGCTAAAGCCTGTCGGAGCGATCTCTGCCTTATTCAGGGTCACTGTTCCACTGAGCCGGGTATCAGTGCTTGCATAATACAAGCGAAGATCTGGACTGATGACAGCGCGATATTCCGGCAGATCAACTGCCTGAAAATTTTCACCGGAAAGAACAAGATCAGCCAGCCAATGTTGCTCAGCATCCAGGCGAGCTATACCGCTGAGTTTCATTCTTCCTTGACCAGAACGACATTCCGCCTCTATGGTATTGGACCGACTATCCCCGGCAAAGGCAACCTGGAGATCCTTGAGACCAATACCAGCTACGGGTAGAAAAATTTCGCCTTCTTTCTCACCCTTCTTTGTGAGACCTTTACCTTGGGCCAGGGTACCGTTCACTATTGGCTTGCGAGCTGTTCCACTGAACAACACACGACCTCCGAACGTTCCTGTGGCCTGAACAGCCTCATCAGTCAGGTAGGCCAAGGGACTGAGATCTTTTAAATCCAGATCCAACTGACCCCGCAAGGGCATTTTTTCTGGCTTGCTGAAATCCGTACAATTTTCCACGACAATGTCCAGATCAGCAGTACTGTCATCTTGCTGGTCCTTCTTGTTTTCCCGATTATCATTCTGAAATTGGGTACGGGCCTGCAAACGAGCTGTTCCATCACGCAGTTGAGCCTCAATACTATTTTCTGTCCAGCGCCAAACCTTGGTGCTGACCTCCTCTTTATCATCCTCAAAGACCTCCGTGGTCAGAGAAAGTTGAGGAAGTTTGAAAGAGAGTTTTGCCTGCTCAGGAACAGCACCCCGCCCTTGAGCTGTCAAACTGAGTTGGGCGATGCCTTCAAGGTCCGGGACCGGAAGCTGCCAATCCTGCAAGAGTTTGAGGCTGAAATCATCCACGCCCCCCTTGACCTGCCAACCATCTTCCTGCTTCCAGGCCCCGTTAAGGGCGATGTTCATTTTTTTATGATGCAGTCTGAAATCAGTAAGCCTGGCTTCCTGGCCAGATAAATGCAAAGCAGCAGGCCTGGCCATTGCCCATGTACCAAATTGCCTGTGTTCAAAATCCAGTGCAGTCAACCTGCCGGTCCATACCTGTTCTTGTAAACCACCCGCCGCCGTCAATTGGGCCTTTCCCGGTGTTCCATTCAGTACTATCTCCAGTTCATGATCCTCGGTTGTCCCCTGCACATCCAAAGCAAGAGTACTGATTTCTTCTTCCTTGACCTGAATCCCGGCAGCATCCAGATGGGCTGCAATCTTCCCTTGCTCACGAAGATTTGCCGCAATATCAGTGTTCAGTTCTTTAAGTCGATACTCTGCATACTGGATATTACCGGCCTTCATGGTCAGATTCAGGTTAGGCTGGTGAGCCTTGCCATGCAGGGCCCCTTGCAGCTGAAAATTACCCTGGGCCCCTGGGAATAAATCAGCAACATCTGCTGATTCTGCTTTAAAAGTAACATCAAGCTGCTGAGCAGAATCAACAGAGCCGTGAACCCATACCTGCCCTGAACCAAGGCCCAGGTGTAGATCATCAACCTGAAGAGCTTTATTTCTCAGTTCAGCTGTGCCGCTTCCGGTCAGAGGAAGATCCCGTAAGGTTCCGCTCAGTCTTTTAATGTCCACAGCAACAGCCAGTTCATCACCCTTTTTCTGGCCCAGAGAAGATATTTCCGTTGTTATGTCGCCAGACCATTCCGAAGCAAACAGCGAGGGATCAAATTGCTCACCTCTGCAATCAATCTGCCAGGCTATTCTATCTCCCCAGCCCACAGTCCCTGTTGCTGTAACCGTTCCCTGCTTATTCACAACAACACGAAACTCATCCACACTGGCAGCCTGTTCCCCCTTTTTCAAGTTCAGTTTCGTCTGCACATCGGTTTGCAGATGTTGCAGACTATAGTCCTGAAAAATAAGGTCGCCCCCGGTCAGGCTGAGCTGAATCACAGGCTGCATTAAAATTCCCCGGGCCTCAATTGCGGCCTCAAAATGACCTTGAAGCTCAGGAAACAACGACGATAAATCATCAGATCGTGCCTGAACCGCAACCTGAACCTGTTGTTCATCTGCCTGCCCGGCAACCTCTATCTGGGTGGAACCGGATTGGAGTTGCAGATCCTTGATATTGATTCTCTTGCCATCAACAGCAACCTGACCTTTGCCAGCAAGGGGGAAACCGCGTAAGGTCCCACTCAACTCATCAAGTTCAACCTGGGCAACCAGTTTTTCGCTGTTTTTTTTCCCCTGTGAACGTATTGTGGTTTGAATATTTCCTGACCATTTTGGAAGAAAGAGTCCTGGGTTCACTTGCTCACCACGTACTTCTGTCTGCCAGGAAATTTCTTTGCCCCAGCCAAGCTGCCCACTCACATCCAGAGACATATTCTGATCAAGCTGCAGACGCATTTTCTTGATCTTCATCTGATTTTCTTGAGGCTCCTGATCACCCATAACCAGGTCAGCAGCAAGATCAGCCCGTACTTTGCTCAAACTATACCCAGCAACTTCAATTCCTGACCCTTCCAGCATCAGATTAACACCAGGGTTTTCCTGTTGGCCTGTTGCGGTTCCCTGGAGATGAATTTTTCCGGCATATTCAGGAAAAAAATGAGAAAGATCATCGGATGCTGCCCGGACTTTAAGATCAAGAGAGTTGTCCTTGGCAATGCGCCCGTCAAGATGGGCCTCAGCAGAACCAGCCTGAAGCTGCATGTTATTAAAAAGGATACCCTGGTTATCCAATACCATGCCACCGCTGCCTTGAAGAGGAAAGCCCACAAGTTCGCCATCCAGAGAAGTAATATTCACCTCTAAAGAGGTACCTGAAGGCCCCATCTGACCTTGACTCTCAATGAATCCATTAATGCTACCTGGCCACTTTTCTGCAACCAAGGCAGGATCAAGAGCCTTTCCCACCAGTTCAGCCTGCCAGGAAAAACCGCCTTTCCACTGAATTGCTCCTCGGGTGGTGAGCTTCGCCTCCTGATGTTGAACTGAAAAATATTCAATGGCAAGACCTGTATAATCCTCAGCAATAACCTTGGCCTCAGCCTGAACAGGAGGGTAGCCCTGATAATGGATATCAGCCGCAAGGGTGCCTTGATAACTACCTGTTGTGCCTGATGCCTCAATAATACGAAGCGTGCCATCCACCGGCACATCCACCTTGATATCGCTCAGATAAAAATGACCGGTCTTGGCAGCAGCCTGCCATTTAAGATCATTGAGTATATCTGTAAGTTTACCCTCTAAACTTACCTCAGCCGGGGCAATCAGGGTCAGCAACAGGTCAAGTTCATCAAGATCACCCTGAGCATCAATGGTGCCATCAAGATCATTAATGCCAGGATCAGCAACCCGCCAATTCCCTTTAAGATTCATGGGCCAGGCATCGTGAAAGGTAACCTGCCCCTGAAGGTCTACACCATAATCGCGGAGATCCAACTTGATCCGTTGAATATTCACCAAAGTACCCTGCTGCGCTCCTCCAGTCTGGGTCTGCTTCTGAGTATCCAGAGTACTGGCCTGAAGGACAACCTCATTAATAACAAGAGGGTTTTCTTTTTCTGCAAAAGATATCTGGCCATCACGGAGATGCAGTTCTTCCAGCTCAATAGCCAATGGTAGCCTGATGGTCGGCATGGTTACAGGACCATCCTGATCCTTTTCCTTATCGTTCTTACCCGATCCCTTCAAACGAAGGTCCAGTCCCTGGACTGCGATCTGGTGCAACACCAGTCTTTTTTGCACCAAGGCCAGCGGGGACCAGGCAAAAACCAGCTCATCCAAGGCCAGGTCAATCTTTTTATCAATATGCACCTTGACCTTGACCAGTCGCCAACGGCTCAGCAAATGCCCTTCCACCTCCTGCACAGAAAAAACAGGCCCACTCAATTTATCTGCTGTGCGGAGCATAAACTGAAAACCAGGCTCAGTGGAGAGTATCAGAAAGAAAAGAGCACAACAAACCAGACAGGATACAAAGAGTAAAAACAATCCATTCCGCAAAGGACGTCGGGGTGGAGGTAGATCGTCAGATTTCATCAATCAGCAGGTTATTATTCGTTTTTTTAAGAGATTCTTCCCGGAGACATCGGGATCGACCGACAACAGGGTATCAGGAAAAATTAACAAGGGCATGGTATACGCTTTTATGATGAATTAATAATATGCAGCGGTTGGGCCGCATTGTATATTCGGTTGAAAGAATGCAGCCGTTGAATGCCTTTTCAGTTCAGCCATAACCGATTATATGCTATAATGTCAAGATGCATAATCCACCCGCAACCCTTTCGATAGTACGTAAATTACAAAAAACGTCATGACAGAAGTATTTAATCGGGGTCTGTCCCCTGTTTTTCTGCATGGCCCGTGAGGTTGCTAGCGAAGCAATACTTGCCCGGAGTGTTACCTCGGGTTGATATATTCCGCCTTCATAACCTTGGAGAAAAAAAGTATGGATAGGCATCTGCCCGCAAAAGTACTTCTTGTTGATGATAACGAGGAGTTTGCCAATCTGCTTGCCCATCGCCTTGAAATCAGGGGGATGAAGGTCGTTGCTGTAAGCTGCGGTGAAGAGGCCGTGGCCTTGGTGAAAAAACAACGTTTTGATGTAGCGATCATTGATCTATCCATGCCAGGTATTGACGGAATTGAAACATTGAAACAGATTAAGGCCATAAGACCTGCTCTTGAAGTTCTGATGTTGGCCGGGCATGCCACTGTGACTGGCGGTATTGAGGCTATGAAACAGGGGGCCAGTGATTTTTTGCAAAAACCAGTGGAGATAGATGAGCTGTTGAAAAAGATCAAGGCAGCAAGGAAGTCCCGGCTCACTACGTTGCACCAGAGAACAGATGCTGAGATGCAGGAGATTTTGATACGAAGAAGCTGGTAGTTCAGGGCGATCTTTTTTCTGAGGAGAGAGCAGGTTATGCCAAACAGAACAAAGGATATACGAGAAATGGTTATCCCGCTTGAGCGTTGTCCCTGGCTGTACGATGACCAGACTCTGGACAAAGCCATTGCCCTGTTTTCACGGAGTCCATCTGAAGAATACCCTGTTGCGCTTCCTCTCTTACTTATTCTTAACCGAAAGAATACTCTGGTGGGGAGGTTGTCACGGGCAGATATCCTCCGAGGTCTGGTACCCAGCCTGTTGGGAACAGGGAGAGGCGGAAGCAAGTTTTCCTGGACCAATACCGATGATCCGCACCTGACCTGTCTTTATGAAGACCATGCCCTTGCCGAATGCGGAGGCAATCGAACGCGATTGGTTCGTTCCCTGATGCGTCCTGTGGATTTTACCCTGCCAGCAGAGACGCATATTCTTGAGGCTATTGTTGTGCTGCACCGCCATAATGCCTCCTGTGTCCCGGTGATTGATGCTGGAGCTGTTATTGGGATCCTTCGTTTTGAAGAGATCTTTCATGCCATGTGCAATACCTGGTGTACGCTGCCGCAGAAATAAGAGCCTTTCCTCGGTGGAGAAAAGCAAAAAACAATACTACGTCGGAGCAGGAAGATGCAGTCTGCACATCCTCAGATACTTCGTTTATCCGGGGTGAAAAAGCGATTTGATTGGAAACGATTGCTCTTTATCTTCACAGGGATAGGGCTTTTTACGGTTGTTTATTTTTTTCCGCCCTGGCCAGATGCTGTTGACCCGACAGGGGCGCATTTTACCTTGACCCGTGAGGGAAAGGGTGCTTTGGCGATTTTTTTGCTGGCCGCAACCTGGTGGATATTTGAAGTAGTTCCTATTGGCGTGACCAGCCTGACCATCGGTGTCCTGCAAGCCCTGTTCATGATCCGGGATCCTGGCACCGCCTTTCGCGATTTCATGGACCCGTCCGTGCTCTTCATCTTCGGTTCTATCATCATCGGTATGGTGTTCACCAAGACCGGCCTGACCCGGCGAATGGCCTATAAGATGCTCTCAATAGTCGGTGAACGAACCAGCATGATCTATCTGGGCTGTTTTGTCATGACTGGCGTGCTGACCCATTTCATGGCCCATACTGCGGTTGCCGCCACCATGTTCCCTTTGCTCATGGCGATTCATTCCCTGTATGCTGATGAAGAAAACCCCACCCGTTTTGGTAAGGGCCTGTTCATGGGCATGGCTTATGTGGCGGGCGCAGGCAGTATTGTCACCTTACTGGGTGCGGCCAGAGGTGCGGTTGCCTTGGGGTTTTATAAAGATATTATGGGGGTGGATGTCAGCTTTTTCGAGTTAACCTGGTATATGTTTCCTGTGGGCTGGCTCATGATCTTCCTGCTCTGGGGCTTTTTCCTCCTCTTTTTCAGCCCGGAACATAGCCGGATTCCTGGCCTCAAGGAAAAGGCGAGCAGGATGTACAAAAATTTGGGCCGTTGGAGCCAGAAGGAGCTCCTTGCAGCCGGAATCGTGTTCGGAACCATCCTGATCATTGCCCTGAAGAATTTTATTCCTGCCCTGGCTAATATCCATAAAACCGGTATACTGCTCTGTTCCACGATTTCCTTTTTTCTCTTCAATATCCTGACTATTGACGATCTTGAAGAGGTGCCCTGGAATATCATCCTGCTCTTTGCCGGGGCCATGTCTATCGGGTTCTGTCTCTGGGAGACCGGCGCAGCCCGCTGGCTGGCTGTGAACTGGCTGGTGCTCTTTCAGACCTCGCCACCCATCGTTTTTATTATTGGCATGGCCTTTTTTGTTATGATGATGACCAATTTCATTATGAATGTGGCTGCCATTGCTATTTCCCTGCCTGTGGCCCTGGTCATTGCCCCGTATCTCAAGGTCAGCGGCGAGGTGATTCTTTTTTCCTCCCTTGTGGTTGCTGGTATGCCCTTTCTCCTTCTGGTCGGTGCCGCACCCAATGCCATTGCCTATAATTCCAAACAATTCAATACTGGTGAATTCTTTCTCTGGGGGATTCCGGCCAGTATCCTGCTGATGCTGGTGGTCTGGCTGGCTGTGGCTGTTATCTGGCCGCTCATGGGGATGGATGTTCTTGTCCATGTAACAATCTGAATTAAGGAGTAATTATATTGGCCCCATATTTTCGGACAGCTATTTAAGGTAGATTTATTCCTAAAAATGCTGAATGTATTTTGACCGCTCGACATCGAGTTTAAAACCCATCCAGCTACTACCGGAGATCATAAGCATGTGACGAAAGACAATCCCCCTGTGACGCAGGGCAATCCCCCTG
This sequence comes from Candidatus Electrothrix sp., assembly GCF_052785085.1. Classification (NCBI taxonomy): domain Bacteria; kingdom Pseudomonadati; phylum Thermodesulfobacteriota; class Desulfobulbia; order Desulfobulbales; family Desulfobulbaceae; genus Candidatus Electrothrix; species Candidatus Electrothrix sp. Next base: position 2,780 of record NZ_JALAAI010000072.1, on the reverse strand, counting down.
TGACGCAGGGCAATCCCTCTGTGACGCAAGACAATCCCTCTGTGACGCAAGACAATCCCTCTGTGACGCAAGACAATCCTCATGTGACGCAAGGCAATCCCCCTGTGACGCAAGACGATCCCCCTGTGACGCAAGACAATCCCCCTGTGACGCAAGTCGATCCCCCTGTGACGCAAGACAATCCCCATGCGACGCAAGATAATCCCCTTGTGACGCAAGACAATCCCCATGCGACGCAAGATAATCCCCTTGTGACGCAAGATAATCCCCCCAAGGCGCACATGGCAATTTCCTTTTCCCATCTCCTGCCCAGGCAGATGGGGAAACCCCGCAGGCAGGATACAGGGTGTGCGGCAAGCGAGAATGTGGGGTCGCTCTTTGGGAACCGAAGGGTTTTCCAACCTACAGGCTTACCCTCCAGATGATACTTGCTTTTCCGTCTCATACGCTATACAATAAAAATTAATGATATTTTTCAATGAGGTGAGATATGGAACAGGTTCAGTATATTTCAAATGCAAACAGCAAGATTACCGGGGTTATTGTTCCGATAGACCTGTGGCAGGAGATTGAGTCAGAGCGGGAAACCGTCCGGCTGTTACGGAGTGAAAACATGAAACGCCGTTTACTGAAAGCAAAAAATCGCAAGGAAGGAATCTCTCTTGACGAAGCCTGCACAAGGCTTGCAATTTGATTCAGAGAACACCATGAATGCAGCCTTGAAACCGATCATAAAAAATATCCGTCAGTTTCCCTTATCGGACCAATTGGAATTGATCAGTGAAATAACACGCACACTATCTCGCTGTTACCCGAAGAAACGTGACAGCAACGCAAAAACTCTCTCGAATCACCATGAATGGTTTAAAAAGATCATTCATCTGAATCCGTCTGAAACGTCAACAGAAACGCTTAATCGTCGGATAGAGCAGGAAAGAGAGTCCTGGGATTAGGCATGGCCTTCATTTACGCAGATAGCTGCATTATTATTTACCTGATGGAAGGCGATTTTAACCGAAGAGAACGCATTGCGAAATATCTCTTGCGTTCCAAGTCCGCACCGAACCGGATCGGCTTTTCTGACCTAACCCGCATGGAATGCCTGATTCATCCTGTTCGTGAAGGGAATGTGCAGTTGCGTTCCGCTTACGAAGAATTTTTCAGCGGCCCTTGCTCTGATTATATCCCACTGACTTCCGAAGTTTTTGACAAGGCGACAGAACTTCGTGTCCAATATAGCCTCAAAACACCGGATGCAATTCATCTGGCTGCTGCTCTGGTCAGCGGATGTGATGTATTTCTGACAAATGATCTTCGGCTCAACAGGGTTGATGTCGAAATTTCTCTTGAAGTTCCTCCATTTTAATCTCTTTACTCTTTCCTCAACTTCCTCCTCAGTGCAGGGCACAATCCCCATATGACGCAAGACGATCCCCCTGTGATGCAAAACAATCCCCAAGGGGGGGGGCCGCTTTGGGTGAAGCGAAGGGTTACCCGGCCTACAGGGTTGAACAGGCATCACACAGAAGCACTTGACCGTTGAGTTCCGCTCTGCCGTCCCGCAACAGGCTGAATCGTATGCAGTGCTTTTTCTTCCGACTTCATAGCAAAATACAAATCCCATCGTAATTGAAGGTTCATCCAGAAATCGGCGGAGACACCGAAAAACTTTGCCAGCCGCAGGGCCGTGCTCGGAGTGATGCCGCGTTTTCCATTGATGATCTGATTGATTCGCTGATACGGGACATGAATTGCATCAGCAAGCTCTCGCTGGGTTATTTCCATCGGTCGCAGGAATTCCTCCAGCAGCATTTCGCCCGGATGTGTCGGGGTCCTGTGTGTGGGTATTCGTATCATTATACGCTCCTGGTTAATGCAGACATCGTAAACTTCAAGGCACCTCTTTGGACAAAAAGCGGCACTTTTTAGCAGCTGAAAGTAATTTTATCTTGTGAAAACAGCACATCTTGTAGATGGCATAGTTTTTGCTAATGTCCATTTTTCTTAAAATCGATATGCTTTTCTTATCGTGCTGTTCTTCTGTCGTAATACGCTCTCAGTTGTCCATTTTTTTTGTTGAAAATTGTCCAAATTTCATGGTCAGCTAAACGGAAAATATAAAAGAAAACAGATAGACCTAAAAATATAACTTATTGTTTTCCCGGTATATTGCAAAATGAAAAAAAGGTACAAAAGAAAAAATCAGGGAAATTACAGATAGCCAACTACAACAATAACAATATTTGAAGAAAAGCAATAGCTGACTTTATGCAAGATTTCAAATGCTTATTTTACAAGATAAATCTGATCTTCACGCCATAATTTCTTTACTATGTCTGTAATGGTAATCGGTGATTTCATCATCTGTCGGACCGTTTTCTGTCCATCTGAAACAGATGCGATATTGTTTGTTGATGCGGATACTGTGCTGCCCTTTTCGATCTCCGCTCAGAGCCTCAAGTCTGTTACCTGGCGGCACTCGCAATTCATCAAGCACTGCGGCGGAATCCAATTGATCAAGTTTCCTGGACGTAATTTTCCATAAGTTTTCTGGGCAGGTGTTTCGTGCAGCCTTGGTTGATTTTCCGTTGAAGATATCCTTGGCGGCTTTATTTTTAAAGGATTGTATCATGAGTATATAGTACACGGTTATGGGTGCGATTAAAAGTGCGGTTTTCACCTTTCCGCAGTTGTTTATGCAGCCTTGCAGATACTGTCCCAATACCTGTCCCAGTATCCGTCTGCACGATCAACTCTCAGGGAAAGCATGATCCGGGCAT
>NZ_JALAAI010000071.1:0-20697 GCF_052785085.1 Candidatus Electrothrix sp. | reverse complement strand
TCGAAAAATGTTCTGATCAATCTTGCGCATTTCTCCTTCCTCTTGCCGACTCTTCAACTCTTTTCTATATTTTACACGATCATTATGGATTTATTGAATAAAAAATGGGAATTCCTATCCTTTTAAATTAACCTTTAATAACCATTAAACATAATGACTTAAAAAAGTAAACAAAGACCTCCTTATTTTCCGAAAAAAAATATCCACACCGGTATAACAGAGCAAAATCAGAGTACGCAATGATGCGGGCTACAAGGTAGGGGTCACAAGTTCAAATCCTATCGCACAATCACAATATAAAAAAGGGGCAAACCCAAAGGCCCACCCCTTTCACATACTCCAAAGAGCAACCAAAGTCACTCATTTTTTTACCAACAAATCACCCCAAAACCTCAACCCGAATAGCACAAAGCTTATACTCCGGTGTCCGAGAAAGCCGATCCAGCGCATCCAGAGTCAGGAGGTTCACCGGGGTCTCCGCATAGTTATAGGTGGTGAAGATCGTGCCGGGCTGGCTGCGCTCGGTGATCTCCGCCTTGATGGTGACCTCGCCCCGTCGGGAGGTAAGTTTCAGCATATCGCCCGACTTGATACCCAGACGCTCGGCATCCGCCGGGTTGACCTCGGCCAGGGCTTCAGGTGCAATATCATCGATCTCCCGTGTCTTGCCGGTCATGCTGCTGAAGTTATAGCGGGCATAATGACGGCCTGTGGTAAAGAGCATGGGATACTCGTCATCCACCGGCTCTTTGGGCGGCATGTATTCTTCCGGCACAAACAGACCCTTGCCTCGGGTAAAAGACTCGGTATGGAGAACCGGAGTTCCCGGATGATCGGCATCCGGCACCGGCCATTGCAGGCCGACCTCTTCCAGTCGGGCATAGCTCATGCCGCGATACTGAGGCAGCAGCTCGCAGATCTCTTCAAAGATATCCTCCGGCTTTTCATAGCCCATAGAATAGCCCATGCGCTCGGCCAGCTCAGTGAAGATCTGCCAGTCCGGTTTGGCCTGTCCCAGCGGTTCCACAGCCTTGCGCACCCGCTGCACTCGTCGTTCCGTGGAACTGAAGGTACCATCCTTTTCCGCAAAACTGGCCGCAGGCAGGACAACATCCGCTTCCTTGGCCGTGTCAGTCAGGAAGAGATCCTGGACAATCAAAAATTCCAGATGATCAAGAGCCTTGTGGACATGCCCGATATTGGCATCGGCAATAGCCGGGTCTTCCCCGAACACATATAAGGCCCGGATTTCATCGTTGAGGATATTATCCCAGATCTCCGTAGCAGGCTTACCCGGCTTGCGGGGCAGCTTCACACCCCAGCGTTTTTCATATCTGTCGAACAGCTCATCATTATCCAGCGCACCATAACCTGGCATGGTGTTAAACAGGGCACCCATGTCACAGGCTCCCTGGACATTATTCTGTCCGCGCAACGGATTACAGCCACCGCCTTCCACGCCGACCTTACCGCAGAGCATGGCCATGTTGGCAATGGATTTTACACGATCTGTACCGGTATGGTAATGGGTTATGCCCATACCGTGGTAAAAGGCATGACGGCCCGGAGCCGCATACATGCGGGCTGCTTTCTCCATATCAGCAACACTGAGACCGGTGATCTCAGCAACCCGTTCCGGGGTGTAGCTCTCCACCAGTTCTTTCAGTTCATCGAAATCCTCTGTACGTTCAGCAACAAATTCCTTATCCCAAAGATCTTCTTTGATGATGATATGCATCAGGCCGTTAAGCAGGGCCACGTCCGTGCCCGGTTGGATACGCAGCCAGAGATCAGCCCGTTCAGCCAACTTGGTCTTGCGGGGATCAACCACCACCAACTTTGCATTCCCCTTATCCAGGGCCTGATGGATACGCAGGCCGATAGTGGGATGGCTGGTGTCCGGGTTGGAGCCAATCATGAAAAAGAGATCCGTCTTATTATTGACAACATCGGCGATGGAGTTGGTCATTGCGCCGGAACCGAATGTGATGGCCAGACTGGCCACCGTAGGTGCGTGTCAAAGCCGGGCACAGTGATCAATATTATTGGTCCCGATCACCGTGCGCATGAACTTCTGCATGAGAAAATTTTCTTCATTGGTGGCTCGGGCGCAGGAGAATCCGGCAACGGAATCTGCCCCAAACTCCTCCTTGACTTTCCCCAGCCTGTCCGCGATAACATCATAGGCCTCATCCCAGGTGGCCTCCACCAACTCGCCGTCACGGCGAACCAGAGGAGTGGTCAGGCGTTCTTTGTCCTGGGCAAAGTTATAGGCAAAGCGGCCTTTAACACAAAGCGCACCGTAGTTGGGTGCCAGATCCGCTTCCGAGGTGGCCTCCATAATAGTGTCGCCCTTGACCTTGAGCTGCATCTGGCAGCCAGCCCCGCAATAAGGGCAGGTGGTGCGTACCTTACGGGTCTCCTCGGTCAAGATCGGAGAAAGCGTATCTTTTTTAGTGATGGTTCCGGTGGAGCAATGATCAGCGCAGTTGCCGCAGTTCACACAGTTTTCGTTAAAGATCAGGGAGATGCCGGTCGCCCGGCCCTGCTCATCCACAGAGGCACTGAGATCCAGAGCATCGTATTCGCAGGCATTGGTACAGCGGCGGCAGTACACGCATTTATTCAGATCTACATTCAACATGGGATGAGATTGATCCAGGCTGTACGCCGGGACCGTGCCCATGCCGGTCTTGCTCAGATTGATGCCAGTATCAATACAAAGGGTCTTGAAATCACAGTCATCATAGGCCATGCAACCGCATTCCAGACAACGATCCGCCTCTTGTTTGGCAGCAGCCTCATCAAAACCCAGCTTAACCTCTTCGTTGTCCAGTACTGCTGTTTCCGGGATCCGGGCAGGCATGGGAGTGCGTTCCTGTTTATCAAAACGCTCCAGCACCTTGGGATCATCAGCTGATTTGCCCCGTGAAAAGTTGAAGCGGCTCTCTGCCGGAGCCGGTGCAAGGCCCATTACCGCAGCATGGATAGATTCTGCGGCCTTGCGTCCGGAACTTACCACCTGGATCAGGGGGCGGGAACCGCCAGCTGCCTCGCCTGCGGCATAGACCTTGTCCATGCTGGTGAGAGCGGTCTTGGCATTGGCCTTGATGAGATTTTTCGGGTTCAGGGCCACATCTGCTGCCGGATTCTCATCACCGGCACAGACCATCTGCCCCTGGGCAGCAATGATCGTATCCACAGACAGGGTGTCAAAGCTCTCAGGAACCGGTTGCAGTTTTTGTTTACCTTTTTTATCCGGCTCACTCAATTCCAGCTGATGCATGACCAGTTCCAGTCCGGCACCCTGTTGTTTGATCTCGCAGGGATCCTTCTGAAAGAGAAAATGTGCTCCTTCTTTTTCCGCCTCTTGAAGAGCCACCGGATTGGCACCCAGTCCTGAGCTATCCTTCTTCGGATTAACAATGGTGACCTCATAGCCCAGACGACGCAGAGAGCGGGCCGCTTCCATAGCCACATTATTGCCACCGAGTACCGCTGCGGTTTTACCCTGCTTGACTTCCTTACCTGCATTATAGTTGCGGAGAAAATCCAAGGCAGTTTGCACTCCGGGCAGGTCGCTGCCAGGTAGTTCCAGGGGTTGATCAACCCCGGCCCCGATGGTCAGTAGTACCGCATCGAACTGGCTGTTCAGTTCATTCATGGTCATCTCCTGACCAAGACGATGTCTGCATTTGACCTCAATACCCAGCTTGAGAATGGTATCAATCTCGTAGTCCAGGATCGTATTCGGAATTTTAAACTCCGGCACTGCATAGCGGAGGAGACCGCCGAGCTTTTCTTCAGCCTCGTAGATGGTGACAGCGTGCCCGTTTTTCGCCAGATAATAGGCACCGGCCAGACCCGCAGGTCCACCACCGACCACAGCGATTTTTTTTCCGGTTGCAGGTTGGGCAGTAATCCCCAGATCCACCTGATTCTCCATGCACCAGTCAGCCACAAAGCGTTTCAGGTTATTAATGGCAATGGGGGCATCCAGCAGCATCCGGCGACAGCGACTCTCGCAGAAACGTCGGCAGAGCCGGCCCACAGAAAAGGGCAGGGGATTTTTTTCCATGACCAGCCGGACCGCCTCAGCATACTGGCCTTTAGCCACATGGGCAATATAGCCCTGGACATTGATCTGACCGGGACAGGTCAGGCTGCACGGGGCCTTGCAATCGCCGTAATGGATGGATGCCAAGGCTGCAACCCGTTCCTGACGATGGCCCTTGACCTCATCACTGTCCGTGATGATGACCATGCCTTCTTCCGCCGGGGTACAGCAGGCATGGAGCAGGTCTGGCTGACCTTCACAGGCCACGGCACAGACACCGCAGTTTCCGCATTCTCCAGATTTGTTTTCAGGGAGGTGACAAAGAGTCGGAATGGTGATTCCGGCTTGTTGGGCTGCGTCCAGCAGGGTTGTACCCTGTTCGACCGAGATCTGAACGGCATCAACGGACAAGCTGATTTTTTTCATACGTTTGATGTCCTCAGTAATAACTTTAGTGATGGAGCTTATAGAAATAACAACGAAGTCTTGACTTGATAGTCATTTAAAGAGATGGAACAATATGACAAAGAGGATAACATTTTTGAGAAGAATTGTCAATCTTACAAAGATGTGAAGATGGAAAAGTAACCCTTTCCAGGGAATGAGCATAGGCCAAGGCTGTTCAATTCCAGAAAGACTTGTATTTTCAAGTCAGATATAGTAATTCATACTGAAAAACTTTACACGAGGCTTCTTGTCGTAAGATCCACTATTTTATGAATATTCAGTAACCCGCAAATATCCCGGCGAGCTGGGGAAAAAGTGAAACGATAATGCAAAGATTTTCCGATCAAGAGCTTGAGGCTTTACTTGATGACACGGAATCAGATCGAGTAGAGCGAAAGGAATCTTTTAAGGGGGATACGCCCAAAAAGGCCCGGCAAGCTATTTGTGCTTTTTCTAATGACCTACCCAATTATAATCAGGCAGGTATCCTTTTTATTGGCGCAAAGGATAATGGAGACCCTTCGAGTGTAGAAATCACTGATCAGTTGTTGCTTTCCCTGGCTGATATAAAGTCTGATGGTAATATCCTGCCGCTTCCAGTACTCACCGTTGAAAAACGGGTTTTAAAAGGCGCAGAGATGGCGGTTGTTACTGTTATGCCGTCGGATATGCCGCCTGTGAAATATGAAGGGAGAATCTGGGTTCGTACTGGCCCACGCCGCTCACTGGCTAATGAACAGGAAGAACGAATTCTCAACGAAAAAAGACGGTATAAGAATCTCCCCTTTGATATCTATCCCATACCAACGGCACAACTCAGCGATTTATCTCGGATGATTTTTGAGAGCGAATATCTGCCCGTCGCTTTTGCCTCTGATATTCTAGAAGCGAATAACCGAACATATGAGGAACGCTTGGCCTCTTGTAAGATGATTGTCTCTCCTGATGATCCGGTGCCGACTGTACTTGGTCTGTTGGCCTTGGGAAAGTCATCCCAGGATTTTTTACCGGGTGCATATATTCAGTTTCTCCGAATAGACGGGACAGAACTGGCTGATCCGGTTATTGACGAAGAGGTTATTGGCGGTGCGCTTGTTGAGCTGCTTCGCCGGACAGAAGAAAAACTCAAAGCACATAACAGGACTGCTGTTGATATTACTTCTGCCGCGACCCATCAAAAGAAGATGTCCTATCCTCCCGCAGCAATACAACAGATATTGTATAATGCTGTGTTGCATCGCACCTACGAACGGACCAATGCCCCAGTGCGAGTGTACTGGTTCAATGACAGGATAGAAATCAATAGCCCCGGCGGACCATACGGTAATGTGACTGCGGATAATTTTGGAACCCCAGGAATTACTGATTACCGGAATCCTGATATTAGCGATGTGCTGAGAACCTTTGGTTACATACAGGCATTCGGCAGGGGAATTGCCGTTGCACGGAAGGCAATGCTGGAAAATGGCAACCCTGATCTGGAATTCGAGACAAGCCAGAGTGCTGTGGCCTGTATTTTACGGAGGGAAAAATGAGCGTGCCAATACCTGTACTGACCTTTTTTAATAATAAGGGCGGAGTGGGAAAGACTTCTCTGATTTATCATTTGGCCTGGATGTTTGCCAGCCTCGGTAAGCGAGTTGTCATTGCGGACTTGGATCCTCAGGCGAACCTGACTGCTGCTTTTCTGGAAGAAGAAAAAATAGAAGAACTCTGGGAAGGCAAACTTCCAGGCTCAACTGTTTATCAATGCGTCAAGCCCATTGCCGGTGTTGAGGATATTGCTGATCCGATTTTGCAGCATATTACTCAGGATCTTTATTTGATACCTGGTGATGTCAGCTTATCTGGTTTTGAGGATACTCTTTCTAATCAGTGGCCGAAAAGTATGGGAGATAATAATCTGTACCGTCCCATGCGGATTTTGAGTTCGTTTTGGCAGATTATGCAAAAGGCAGCTGATAAGGTGCAGGCAGATATTATCTTGGTAGATATTGGGCCAAATCTTGGTGCTATTAATCAATCTGTATTGATAGCATCCGACTATGCGATAATTCCTCTGAGTGCAGATCTGTTTTCTTTACAGGGGTTGAAAGGATTAGGGGCTACTCTGAGAAAATGGAAAAAACAATGGCAGGAACGATTGGGAAATTGGCAAGAGAATCTGGAAAGTTCCAATTGTCCAGAGCTTCAACTCCCTCAAGGAAAAACAGAGGTTATAGGCTACCTTTGTCGGCAAAGTAATATGTATTTAGGGAAAGTTACAAGGTCAGAAGCAACGTGGTTGGATCGTGTAGCTACTGTTTATCGTGAAGCTATACTCAACATAGCAGTTCATTCTGATGTCAATGATCCACAAGAAGATCCGTATTGCCTGGCAAGCATCAAGCATTACCGTAGTCTTGTTCCTATGGCCCAGGAACAGCGCAAACCAATTTTTAACCTGACTTCAGCGGACGGGGCCATTGGGAGTCATGCCCATGCGGTTCAGGCAGCAAAGAAGGATTTTCAGGAGCTCGCTGAGAAGATAGCGGGGAAGATAGGGCTGTCGTTGTAGGGCTATCTTCCGGTTTCTCCTGATGGGCAAGCTTCTGCACTTTTTCTCGTGACCAAGCTCTGCTTATCTCGCTTGACATCACGGCAGATTAGGCACATAATGTCATTCTACGAATGATCTCCGCTGGAACAGAAGAAGGAGACGAAAATACGCATAGCTAACCCTATATACTCCCCATTCGCTCATTTCAAAACGCAGTTCGGAGAATTTTACCAAACCTGACTAAAAAACCCTGATTTCGATGTCGAAGAGGGTGAAATTCGTTTATGTGGCAACAAATTTCTCGCTCTTCAACATGTGGAGCGAAAAACCATCTGGAATTGATTTTGCGCAAAAAAAATAAATCAGGCAAGTACAGGGAGTTGGAAATTCATCAAACTACAAAAAAATAAGCGAATGGGGAGTATATACTAACAAACTAACTTGACTGGCCCATGAAGTGCGCTTGAGGAAGCGATTGGGAAAACAGGATAAGTCCCTTTGTTTACAGCTTGTTCCCGCATAAGACAGAAGTAGGAAGGGTCAGCAGGAAAGGAGAAAAGGTGAATCTATCATGAACAGGTTCACCTTTTCCATGTTGCGGCTTTGTTGCGTTACTAATAAGGTCGCACAATCACACGGGAAGAATCTTTAAAATCTTTACATAAGGGATGACCAGGAAAGTTCTCTTTGAGATACATTCTCCGCAGATCGGGATGATTGGTAAAACGCACGCCAAACATGTCATACACCTCACGCTCATGCCAATCCGCAGCAGGATAGAGATCCGAGATAGTCTCTATTTCAGCACCGTCTTCATCCTTTTCCACCCGACAGCGCAGGAAAAGTTTATGTCCGTCCTCAACTGAGAGGAGGTGGACAACAACATCAAAGTATTCTTTCCAATCCACACAGGTGAGCTGAATGAGCATTTCCAGCCCCAGCTCTTTACTGTCCTTGAGATACTGAACAACTTCTCTGTACTGCTCTTTGGGGACCACCAGATCAAGGGGAACATCTGTTCCCAGCTCAGCCACCTCTTTTGGGGTGGCATCTGGATGATCATGCACCGTGAGGCCCGGGAATTTTTTCTGAAGAGTCTGGAGCAGGGTCCAGTTACTGATCCCTTGGTTTGCTACTCGCTTCCGGGTCGGGGAAGGCAGTTTTGCCTTTTTTACCCGTGCAGGCTTGGGTGGCTTGTAATCAGGATTGTCTCTCTTGAATTGCTTCTTGGCCTCAGCCAGCTCTTCGTCCTTTTTTTTCTCCAGAGCGTCCCAGTCCTGCTGGGTTTCAGTAAAGGTGTCAATAAAGGGAGTGTTGACCAGTTCACCAATCTCCCAGGGGATTTCACGACCCTCTTTTTTGATCTTTTCCTGCAGCTGCATGATACCGTAAAACAGGGCTTCAGGCCGGGGTGGGCAGCCTGGGATAAAGACATCCACTGGGACGAGGCGGTCAGCCCCTTTAATGACTGAGTAAGAATCATAATAAAAAGGGCCACCAGTAATGGTGCAGGAGCCCATCGCAATAATGTATTTTGGTCCAGGCATCTGTTCATACAGGGTGAGCAGGTTATCACCCATTTTTTCGACAATTGTTCCTGCCAGAATGATCAGATCAGCCTGTCGGGCACTGGCCCGGGCCACCTCAACCCCAAAGCGGGCCCAGTCATGCCGGGATGCACCTGTACACATCATCTCAATAGCGCAACAGGAGGTACCGTACAACAGAGGCCAGAGTGAGTTTGCCCGTCCCCAGGCCACCAGCATTTCCACAGAACGGGCTAAGGTCGCTCCACCAGGAAGTTTTTCTGCTATCTCTCCTGCCTGGTGAGCAAGCACAGAAGATGTGTTTTCATGTATTACTCCCATACCAATACCCCCTTACGCCACGCATAGATCAGACCTGTGAAAAGAACACAGATAAAAACTGACAATTCCAGAAAGACAAGCTGGTGTGTTATACCAGCAATTTCACCATCCACCACTGCCCTGAAAATCTTTACACAGGGAAAGAGGAACAACGTTTCAATATCAAAGATAAGGAAAAGCAGGGCAAAGATGTAATAGGCCACTTTAAAGCGGATACGGGCCCCCCCGATTGGTGGCTCGGAACATTCAAAGGGTTGCGCTTTGAGTGCGGAATTTGGGGTGCGAAACGCAATCAGTTTTGCCAGGCCAATGGTTCCGCCGACGAAAATAGAACCAATAAACGCCGTTATTCCAATGAGTATGTAACTATCCATGATACGACTGTGTCGCCTCCTGCATATGCTCTGTTGAACAGATGCCTTTTGTGTTTGAAGGCAGGCTATGGCCTGCATGGTTTGTTATTTATCCCACCCTGAAGGGGAGGAGGACGTTATACAATAATAAAATAGACTCATATAATGAAGAGTAAATTAGTCTGCTTGTCAAGGAGAATTCAGTTTAAGGGTAAATGAATTTTCTTTTGTCGTCTCAATAGGCTTGCGATGAACAAACTTGTATAAAAGATGACAGAATGAGCATCGTTTGTCATGCGGTGTTGTCAGCCTCCCGGAGTTCAGAAGAGGAGAACGGATGTGTGAATAGATGTTGCTCCATGGTCTTCAGCAGTTCGGGCAAGGTGCTTGCGTCACGAGCTGAGATGCATATCCCCTTTCTTGCCCGGGCAGGCAGGTCATCACGAACCTGATCAATCTTATTGTACACCCGCAGGCAGGGAATCTTATTCAGCTCAAGTTTCTGCAGGAGATCATCCACCACCTTGACCTGTTCCTTCCAGGCGTGATTTGAAATATCAATAACATGGAGAAGGAGGTCAGCCTCAAATAACTCCTCAAGGGTTGATTCAAAGGCTTTGAGCAGGTCTGCTGGCAGATGACGAATAAAGCCCACTGTATCGGTTATAATGACCTCGGTGTCTTCTGGGAAACGAAGGCGGCGAGAAGTGGGATCAAGGGTGGCAAAGAGCATGTCTTCTGCCTGGATATGGGAATCAGTCAGGGTGTTGAGCAGGGTGGATTTCCCTGCATTGGTATAGCCGACCAGCGAGACCACAGGCACGTCGTGTTTGCGACGATGATTGCGGCGATGATAGCGTTGTTTCCCCACCGCCTTGAGTTCCTTGGATAAACGGGCAAGGCGGTCATTGATGCGACGGCGATCAATTTCCAGCTTGGTTTCCCCTGGTCCGCGAGCACCAATACCACCAGTGAGCCGGGACAGGGCATCGTCCTTGGTGGTGAGCATGGGCAACATGTACTTGAGCTGGGCCATCTCAATTTGCAACTTGCCTTCCCTGGAACGGGCACGGGAGGCAAAGATGTCCAGGATCAGCTGGGTTCGGTCAATAACCCGCAGGTCAGTATGGTTGGTCACCGAGCGTACCTGGGACGGGGAAAGTTCCTGGTCAAAAATAAGCAGATTGGCACCGTTACGCAGGCTCATAAGGACGATATCAATCAGTTTGCCACGCCCAAGAATGAAGCGGGGGTGGAGTTTTTTTCGTCTCTGCACAACCTGATCAACCACCAGGACTCCGGCAGCCCTGGCAAGCTCTGATAATTCCAGCATGGATTCATGGGATTCAGCCAGTGAACCTGTGCTTACGGAAATCAGAATTGCCTGATCATGTCCCTTGTCAACATGACGGACAGGCCGCGATCTGGAAAACTTCTGCTCAATGCTTTCAATCAGGGACAGGCAGGATTGCTGCTCTGCAGCGGGATGGACTGGTTCAAGAAGATTCCAGTCTCGTTCATCCACTTTGTCAGGAAGAAGATGGGCTGTGTGGAGCAGGTCAGGAAAGCCGTCCTTCATGGTCAGGACAGACATCATGTCCAGGCGCAGACAGACCATATCCATGATATCCTCTTCGTTGGGACCGGAGTTGCTAAAGCTCGTATGCACACAGCGGACTCCGCGTAATCGTCCGCCAGAGGAGCGTATCTTGTTCAGCACAGGTATTTCGATCCGAGTGTGATCACCAAGGATAACGAATTCCACCTTGCCTGAGCGATGAATGATCAGACCAATCTGACGGTTGAGTTCAGTGGAAAGCGAGGTCATGGCACGGGCCAGTTCTCGTCCAATAATTTCATCCGGGTTGACTTTTTTTTGTCCTAACCGCTCCAGTTGGCGAAGTTGTTTGGTTTTGAGTCCTGATTTGTTGCCAATAATACTAATAACGATTCCTCCATTATCTTTGTAAATATAATAAGATGGTTGCTAATTGTTGGCTGCCCTTTTGTTTTGCTGTCCAGGAAGTTTTGTCTTGTATTCTGTTCATTATACCTTTATTTTCTTTTTTGCGGCAGGTAAAATAAACCTCCTGATCCTATTCACGGGGATGAGATTCAGGAAGTAGGATGCAAATGAAAGGGATTTGCCCTTGCTGGCGTGCTCCACCGGGCCAGGATGACTTAAAATGAAAGTTGATTTAGCCACCTAAGCAGGTTCCCTCTGCTTGCAGATACAATTAAAATAAAAGAATTGTGCAAAATAGATTGCGCATTCTTTTTGTTTGTTGTCATAATAAATGAAAAAATAACGAATCTCTCTCAAAAGGAGAGAGCAGATCCACACAAGACGTAACGAGAATGGGACTTCCAAGAGTAGTCTTTCGGGTATGCGAGACAAATAAATGTCCAAAGTTTCAGTACGGAGATGCCTTTACCCTTTCCGGGGTAGCCATCATGATGGAGACTGCCGGAGACAGTTCCTTTGTCTGTACCGCAGCTGTATACTCGAACCAACGTAGAGATAATTGTGAAATACTCTATGGTGATTTGGTCAAGATTCTCATTAAGTACGAGCGTGCTGACCAAATTCCTGACTGCCTGATCTCCTGTTCAGGTTGTGTAGGGACTATCCGCCTTGAGCACTCAACCGTCCATCCTCTGACCCTGGAACACGATAATCTCAAAGAACACCATAGAGATCTTGCTCCGGTCTTGAATAAAATCAGTAAATTTTCTTTTTTCCGCAATATCAGTCCTAAAAATTTGGCTGAGATTCTTCAAAGTGCTGAATTGCGTACCCATAAAAAGGATGAGATCGTTCTGCGCAAAGGTGAGTCTGGAGAAAATCTCTATATTGTGATTACAGGGAAGGTCAGTGTGTTGAATGAGACAGGGATTTCTATTTCCTCTCTTGGTGAAGGAGAAGTTTTTGGCGAAATGAGCCTTATCTGTGATCAGAAGGTGGGTTCAACAATCCAGGCTTCTGCTAATGTTGAGATACTGAGCATTCATCGTGAGAATTTTCAGTTTATCATGGACAAGTATCCATCTTTACATCGGTATTTTAATCGATTGCTTGCCAGACGCCTTGCCCAATCAAATGAGATTCGTTCCGATGAATATGCTTCAGGGATGATTGGTAAACTGGAAGAAATCCCGCCTGAAGCCCTTTTCCAAACCCTGCATGCCAATGCCAAAACCGGTATTTTGACAATCACAGAAGTGCCTAAAGGGACAGCACGTTTTTCCATGCGCCAAGGTTCTCTGATTAAGGCATCTTATGCTGGCCTGAAAGGGAAGCAGGCTTTTTTTAAAATACTGCGAGAGAAAAAAGGCCGTTTTAAATTCAATCCAGGTTTGCCTTCTGAAGATTTTGATGTCCCGGAAATCGGTTATTTTATGAAGCTGCTCATGGAAGGACTCCAGCATATGGATGAACTGGAAGCTGATGAAGATGGCGAGGAATAATCCTTTTCAGACTAAACACTCCTCCTTACCCGGCAGCCCGTCCCCAAGCACTCCTGTATAATCCTCTGTTGAGTACAACTAATGAAATGATGCCTTGAACACGGCCAACCACCTCACCGGGTAATGTGTTCAGTGCGTGCCCGGTCTTATAGACCGGGCAGTTGGAAGGTTGTATTGCAAGGTGGCTTATTTGAGTAACCCTATAATCTCCCCTTCTGTTGGGAAACGGTTGGTCTCGTGTTTTGAAAAAATTTGTTTACCATTTGTGCAGACTGTGAAGACCCCACCAGAACCGGGAATGAGTTCAACATCGGCATTGAATTCCTTTTTTAATTCTTCCTCCAGACCGGAGGCTCTGGGCTTGTAGTTTCACGCTGTACAGTATTCAATGGTTATCTTCATAGTTTTCTCCGTAATTGTTAAATTATTGTTAATATTTAATAGAATGGCAGAGAGATTTGTATCTGTTACCTGTTTCTGTCTATAATATTTTCTACTCAATAGTTGATTCCTTCGCAAGATATTTGCCTGGGGAGTCTGTTCTGCAACGTTCACAGCATTTTTTCAATAAGCTGGCGATGACCAGCAGGAAAGGCAAAGTTTGGCAATTCGTTGAGCTGTACCCATTGATATTGGCTCGCTGCGTGCAGGGTTGGTGTGGTTGCGCAAGGATTTTTCAGAGTGCAGAAAAAAGCCTCTAAGGAGACCCTGTATTTTGTATAATGATGGACAACTGTGGTAAAGGGTTGGAGACCTGTTATCTGAAATTCAGTTTCTTCAATAAGTTCCCGGATTGCAGCCTGGGCAGCACTTTCACTCTCTTTCAGGCGTCCACCAGGGAATTCCCAGAGACCGCCCCAAACATCTTTTTCCAGTCGTTGCTGGATATAGAAGCGATCATTATTCTGGATAATAGCGCAGGCCATAGCTATATCAATTCGTTTTTCCTTTTTACCTGGAACCGGGCGAAGATCAACGATATCCAGGGCAAGGGCACGACAATGTTCCTGAAGTGGGCAGGTTGAACAGGCAGGTTTTTTGGGTGTGCAGACCAGAGCACCAAATTCCATCAGGGCCTGATTAAAATTGCGGGCTTTGTCATGGGGAAGAAGATCTGTACAGCGTTGCAAAAGGAGTTTCCGTGTTGCTGTCTGTTTGACTGGCAGGTCAATATCATCAAGGCGGCAGAGAATTCGCTCCACATTGGCATCCAGCAGGGGGACAGGGCGATTAAAGGCAATGGAGAGAATGGCTGCGGCTGTGTATGTGCCAATTCCGGGCAGAGCCAGGAGATCTGATTCATTATCAGGAAGCCCAGCCGCATATTTCTGGACCAGAAGATCAGCAGTTTTGCGGATATTCCGCACCCGGCTGTAGTAGCCCAGACCCTCCCAGGCCTTTATGACTTCTTGCTCTGAGGCAGCAGCCAGGGTTGGGATGTCTGGGAAATGTTGAATCCAGTTTTTGAAATAGGTCACAACCCGTTCCATCTGGGTCTGCTGGCCCATGATTTCTGCTATCCAGACGTGATAAGGGCGATACTCCTTGCGCCAGGGCAGGGGACGCTGGTTTTCCTGAAACCAGGTAAGCAGGGTTTGGGTAACAAGCGAATGAGAATTAAGCAGCAAGTTGTTCATGACTCCTCTCGCTGTATTGAAGAAGCCATAAACGCCACTGCTCGCTATTGCCCCGATGGAGCATCTGGACTTTATCAGCTGGCAGAGCTGCCAACAGGTCAGGCTCCATGCCAGGGATAAAACCGGAAACCATGTAGGTTCCGGCATGCCAGAATTCCTGATCGTTAAAGAGGCGGACCAAAAGACCTTTATAGAGATTGGTGATGACCAGGTCATATGTCATGTCTGGTAAGCCCTGCATCAGGTCGAACTGATCAACCGTCACGATATCAGCGCAGTTATTTCGTTCCACATTGGCTTGGGCCACATCCACAGCCAGGGGATTATTGTCCAGAGCTGTTACTCGTTCCACGCCCAGTTTTGCTGCTGCGATAGCAAGGATGCCGGTTCCTGTACCCAGGTCGAGCACCGATTTGATGTTTATTCCAGACTCCAGCAGGAGAAGCTCCAGGGTTTCCAGGCAGAGTCGGGTAGTGGCATGGAAACCAGAGCCAAATATGACGCTGGGATCCAGCAGGATCTCTGTTTTCCCCACATCTTGCTGACCAGGTTGTTGGTTCGGTAGCTCCCAGACCGGGAGAATTAGTAGGGTCTGGGTGGAAAAAGAGGTGATTTTCACCCCTGCCTCCCAGTCCTGATAATCAAGATCTGCCTGATAAACAATGGAGGCCCCGGTTTGCTGACAGAGGCTCTCAATAAATTTTTCTTTTTCCCTGTGAAAGAAAAGGATTGCTGTTTCATCTTCGATCCAGGTTCCGATCAGATCAGGATCAGTTATCAGGGGAAGGTTGCGTTGGTTCAGATAATAAACATGAAGACGTGAATATTTTGTATAGGGTGGGGAGAGCATACGGATCTTGTTTGTAACAGGGCATAGGTTGGTATTTTTTTCAATATGCTTTTAAAAAAGCACATGAAATTTTACTACAGTAACCAGGAAAAATCACAAGGTTTCTGAAATTATTCTGTGCATAATCCGGTCAACATGTTAGATTGCATATCAAAAAGAATGATAAAAATGAAAATTTGCAGGCGTTATTTTTTATAAAATAATGCACCATACCTGCGAGATTATTTCCAGAGACCATCCTAACTATCATAGCAACCTCCCTCCATGCCTGAATTTCTTCACACCTTTAATTTCCCCCGCTCAATCCGCTGGCAAGATCTTGTTGACATCGTGATTGTTTCTTTTATTATTTATCGAACGATCCTGTTGATCCGTGGAACCAGGGCCGTTCAGATGTTGGTCGGAATCCTGGTGGTCAGTTTTGTCTATTTTGTGTCCATCCGCATGGATTTGCTGACCTTGCAGCTTCTATTGCGTTATCTGCTCAGTTCTATTTTATTGATCCTGGTGGTGATTTTTCAGGATGACATTCGAAGGATGTTAACTGAAATGGGCAGAACTCCTTTTTTAAAGACGCAAAAGATGGCAGTCCATGATCTCACGGAAATTATTTCCGCAGCCGTGTATATGGCCCGCCGCCGTATAGGGGCTTTAATTATTATTGAACAGGAATCCGGTTTGGCTGAATATATTGAAACCGGATTTGTTCTGGATGCTAAGCTGTTGCAAGAGCTTTTGGTTGCCCTGTTCTTTCCTATGTCACCCATGCATGACGGTGCTGTTGTGATTAAAAAAGGGAGGATTCATTCAGCTGCCTGCCTGCTTCCCCTGTCGAAAAACCCTGATATTGATAAACGCTATGGAACCCGTCATCGGGCGGCCTTGGGCCTTTCCGAGGAAACCGATGCTGTAATTATCGTTGTTTCTGAGGAAACCCAGGTAATTTCCGTTGTTCAGGGAGGAAATATTACCCCTATGCGGGATGAAGTCAAGCTGGAGTCCTTTTTAAAAGAAATATTGCTTGTTAAGAATGCTCGTCGTAGTCCTTTATGGAGAAGGGAGTCTGCGGATCAACAGGAAGATTCAACGGAAAAAAGTGAGACGTCCTCTGATGGCTAAACAGTTACACCGTTGGAACAGAATAATAAATTATAAAAATCTTTTGCTGAGACTGGTTTCTCTTGCTCTTGGTATTCTGGTGTGGTTTGTGGCTGTTGGAACCGACCAGATGGATGTGAGCATGCGCATTCCAATAGAGGTGCTTAATCTTCCGAAGAATTTAGTTATTTACAACCAGTATCAAAAAGAGCTTTCTGTTACCTTGCGCGGCCCACGGGGGATTATCCAGGAGGTTCGCAACCGACCCCCTTCGCTATCACTTGACCTGTCAAAGGCTGAACCGGATACTATTGTCCTGAATACTGACACCCTTACTTTGCCTCTGCCCAGTGGTATTTCCATTGTCAGAATGCAACCGGCCAGTATCACTTTGTCTATTGATAAGTTGATGGAACGACAAATTCCTATTACAGCTATGACCGAAGGTGATGTGGCTGAGGGGTATGTACTGAAAGAGGTGTCCTTAAATCCTGATAAGATCCTTGTTGCTGGCCCGGAAAGTGTCGTCACCCAGGAGCAGGCCTTGAAAACCTATGTTATAAACCTCAAGGGCCTGAATCACTCGACAACGCTTCCAGTGCATCTTGATCTTACTCCGGAATTTATGGAACTCATGGGTGAGACCACAGTTGTTGCAAAATTAACAGTGGCAGATAAATTTGTCGAAAAAAAAGTTCGGAAAATTCCCATAAATATTCGTGATAGTGAGCAGGAAGTGCGTGTGAAACCAGATGATATAACGGTTGTTGCCGAGATTCCTGAAAAACTAATCAGTGAGACACCAGTGCTATCCATGCTTTTTCGTGCCTTTGTGAATGCAAGGCCGGGGGAATTCCCTCGTTCAGAGCCAGTCACGGTGAATGGGATTGCTGTGCCCGGTCATGAATCCATTCGGATCATTTCTTACAGCCCAAAGGAAGTACAGATTTCTTTGAATGAGAAAAAGAAGAAAGTAACAGAGTAAAATTACCATCAGGCAGGACTATGCGACAACTCTTTGGAACCGATGGCGTACGCGGGGTAGCTAATACCTATCCCATGACCACAGAAATAGCCATGCAATTGGGCAGAGCCATCGCCTTTATCGTAAAAAATCATACGAAACGTCATCATATTGTTATTGGAAAAGACACCAGGGTATCCGGTTATATGATTGAAAATGCGCTGGCAGCCGGAATTTGTTCCATGGGTGTGGATGTGCAGCTTCTGGGGCCTTTGCCAACGCCTGGAATTGCCTTCATCACCACCTCCATGCGAGCTGATGCAGGAGTGGTTATTTCTGCTTCTCATAACCCTTTCCAGGATAATGGGATTAAGATTTTCTCCAGAGACGGTTTTAAGCTGCCTGATGAAACAGAGCTTGATATAGAGGATCTGATTTTTTCCCAAAAAATGGCCGCCCTCAGACCGGTAGCTGACGAGGTGGGCAAGGCAGCCCGAATCGATGATGCACGGGGTCGTTATATTGTTTTTCTCAAACATACTTTTCCTGATAAATACACGCTGGATGATTTCCATATTGTTCTGGATTGTGCCCACGGAGCCACCTATAGGGTTGCCCCTTATGTTTTTGCTGAACTGGGTGCCAAGGTAACCTGCATCGGGGTTGAGCCGGACGGGAAAAATATTAATCAGGACTGTGGGGCTCTACACCCAGAGGTTATGGCGGAAAAGGTCAAACAGCTTGGAGCTGATATTGGGCTGGCCCTTGATGGTGATGGGGACCGACTCATTGTCTGTGATGAAAAAGGGGAGATTGTGGATGGTGACCATATCATGGCTATTTGCGCTGCTGATTTGCTTCAGCGCAGAAAGCTGAAAAAGAAGACCCTGGTTGCCACTGTGATGAGTAATATGGGCCTGGAAAAGGTCATGACTGATCTGGGCGGGCAACTGGTTCGGGCCAATGTGGGGGATCGCTATGTGGTGGAAACCATGCGGGCCAAGGGCTATAATTTTGGCGGGGAGCAGTCTGGTCACCTGGTCTTTCTTGATTATAACACCACTGGGGACGGGATCCTTGCAGCTCTTCAGTTATTGGCGATTATGATTAAAAAGAATAAATCCCTGTCGGAATTAGCCGGAATTATGACCTCTTATCCCCAGGTACTGGAAAATGTCCGATTGTCCAGCAAGATTGCGCCGGAACAAATCCAGGGATTTCCAGAGGCCTTGCAGGCTGCAGAAGAGCAGCTTGGTCAACGGGGACGAATTTTGGTCCGTCCTTCAGGGACCGAGCCGGTTATCCGGGTTATGGCTGAGGGCGAGGATGAGAAAGAAATCTCCACCATTGCTCTGGAGCTTTGTGATGTTATCCGGCGGGCTGATCGAAGTTAGATATCCGTCTTGGAGGTGCGGCCAATAGCCTCTCCATCCATATTTCAACCACCTGTTGGAGCTGGCATAAAAGCTTCTCTGCTGAATATACCGATGTTTCTCCCTCCTGATTTTTCCCCTGAAGAATAGTCTCTGTATAGAGGATTCAAAAATTACTTCAAGATAACAGTTTGGCGGTTGCCCATTTCTTGATATTTTTTCTGCATTTCGCTTCAATAGAACTATTGAAGAGGAGCACAATCCGTTAACCGTATTACCGAAAAGGGGAAAGTACTATGAACAAAATTTACGTATTATCGGTCGGAATAAATGACTATTCGCCAACAGTTGGTAAGCTGCGAGGCTGTCTCAATGATGTTGAAGCCCTGAAAGATTACCTCACTGACACTATTGGTCGGGATAAGCTCCGTCTTGAAACCTTGACGGACAGCGATGCCACCCGAGAGAATATCATTAAACTGTTTCGTTCGCATCTGGGCAAAGCTGGTGCGGATGATGTGGTGCTTTTTCATTATTCCGGTCACGGTGCCCGTTGCCGTGCCGCTAAAGAATTTAAGCGTTTTTATCCTGATGGGTGGGATGAGGGCTTAGTCTGCTATGACAGTCGCGAGACCGGCGGCTTTGATCTGGCAGATAAGGAACTGGCCGTACTGCTTGCAGAGGTCGCCCGTAATGCTCCCCATATTGCTGTGTTTCTGGATAGCTGTCATTCCGGTTCTGCAACCCGAAAGGCGGATGATTTTCTTCAGGGTAGACCTCGTTTTACCCATGAAATAAAAGAAGAACGCCCGCTGGACAGCTATTTAGACGGCTATTATAGCAAGTTGTTGCAACAGAACGAGTCCTTGATAATTCCTGCCAGTCAGCATATCCTGCTGGCCGCCTGTGAGCGGGTGCAGAAGGCATGGGAAACGAGAGATCATCGGGGAGTCTTCACCACCACGTTTCTGGATACCTTGAATGCATCCGGCCCTGATATCAGCTATGCTGACCTGTTTATGCGTGTTCGTACTGTGGTCCGCCGCTATGCGGAGAATCAGACCCCGCAGTTCGAGACCTACCAGCGTTTTAATGCCTACAGCGGTTTTCTTGGGCATGATGCTTCTGCAAGTACGCGCAGTTATCATGTGTATTTTAAGGATGACGAGTGGAAGGCTGAGTGTGGTGCCCTGCATGGCCTGCCCAGCGACTCGGACAAGATGGTTGAGTTTGCTCTGTACCGGGGAGAGGAGCTGATCGGGCATGCTGAAACAGTGCAGGTCGGGCCGCAGGAGAGTGTGGTGGAGCTGTTGGATGTTGCTGAAGTGAATCCTGAAGAGCAACTCCAAGCCCGGATTACTTCTTTGCCGGTGCCGCCTTTGCAGGTCGACCTGAACGGAGATGAGCAGGGTATCAAAATTGTGCTTGATTGTTTTGCCTCTGTGGATAACAGGGCTTTTGGTTTTGCTTTCAGCACGGATCATCCGGCAGTGGAGTACACGTATACCCTTGTGGCGGAGAATGATAAGCTGCTGCTGCGTGAGGGAAAAAACGGTCGTTTAATTCAGGGGGCTGAGGGGTATACCTTTGTTGCTGCGGAGTATCTTTTCTCAGTTTTGCAACGGATCGCTACCTGGGATCGGGCTGTGACCTTGCAGAACAACTCAACCCGGATGGATAAGGAGGCTGTTCAATTCCAGTTGATTGAGGATGGTGCCGAAACTCCTTTTGCTGATGATGAGATCACTTTTGATATCATGCAGGAAGAAGATGAATGGCGGGAAATTACCTTTAAGCTGCAGGCGGATAACCGAACCGCACAACCTCTTCATTTCGCTGTTGCCTATTTTTCCGATGATTTTGGTGTTCAGGTTCTTTACAACGAACGGATTGAGCCGACCGACGAGCTGTTTGAATGTAACCGTTCAGACCCCTCTCATTTTTTTTACGCAGCAAGAGGCAGAGGAGGCACATCCAGCCCCTGGCGCCGAGCCGTGATAACCTCAGCGAGATATTTCCACGGACAGGCGTTGCGCTTCCTAC
>NZ_JALAAI010000070.1:0-20775 GCF_052785085.1 Candidatus Electrothrix sp. | reverse complement strand
TTTATTGTGCATAACACCTGAAATGAGTAAAAGGTTTAACATTATTGACTTTTCCTCATTATACAGGCTTTTTATTATCTAAGCAACTGTTTTTGTGTGGCGTTGAGATATTCTTTTCAACACCCTTAAATAGCCTTTCTTCATCTCCATAGTCAAACAAGGTCCTGAGTCGAACATGATTCA
Source organism: Candidatus Electrothrix sp. (assembly GCF_052785085.1). Classification (NCBI taxonomy): domain Bacteria; kingdom Pseudomonadati; phylum Thermodesulfobacteriota; class Desulfobulbia; order Desulfobulbales; family Desulfobulbaceae; genus Candidatus Electrothrix; species Candidatus Electrothrix sp. Next base: position 20,592 of record NZ_JALAAI010000070.1, on the reverse strand, counting down.
GGGCCTTTCTTATATATCCCACCATATCCTTGCCCTGTCTGCATACATCAGGTAATATTCTTTTGAGAATGACGAGGGAGCTATGTTCCGTTAACCTGCCGAAACAAGGGGACGCAAGATGAAACGAGTTGTATTGACAGTCACAGATGAAGCGAAATTCCATCTCCTTATCAATTTCCTGCGTGAGATTCAGTTCGTCAGGATTGAAGACGAGCCTAGAGGCGGGGTACGAAAGATGACCCGATTACCGCAGGCGACGTTGCATCCTGTCACAGCGGAAAATTTTACAATGTTCAGCAGAGACGAACTCCATGAACGAGAGAGTTTTCATTGATACGAATATTCTGATTTACTCGTTCCTGAAAAATGACGAAGCCCGGCACGATATGGCGGTGCAGTCGTTTGCTCCGAGGATATGCAGCACGGGCAGGTGATAGAACATAGACAGGGGACGTGACTGACCAAGAAGCCCTCTGTACAACCAATGACGGTTCACAGGGGGCTTTTCTCTTTCAACCTTGTTTGGTAATGTTAAAGAGAACGGAGACCCCTCGCTCAGAATCAATTAATGGATGCAATGTAAAATGACCCGAAAAGTTTACATAGAAACTTCGATAATATCCTATCTTACATCCCGAAGCACGAACAACCTGATTGCAGCCGCCAGAAAAAATGAAACTGTTCATTGGTGGGAGCACCATAAAAAACGTTTTTCTCTTTACGTTTCCAATCTCGTCATAGAAGAGGCCGGGCGTGGTGACAAGGAAGCGGCTGCAAAGAGATTGGATGTGATTGCAGATATTGAGACATTGCCTGTAACTTCAGAGGCTGTTGCTCTGTCAGAAATGCTGATACGTCATAGTGCTCTTCCTGAAAAGGCGACGGATGACGCTTTACACATTTCTATTGCCTGTGTTCATCGGGTGGATTTCTTATTAACCTGGAACTGTAAACACATTGATAACGCAGAGAAGAAACCGCTGATAAGAGAAATCTGCAAAGACAACGGGTTCATTTGTCCCGAAATAGCAACACCTGCCGAGATGATGGGAGATTAAAAATGGAAGATGAGATTATCAGGGAACTCAGAAAAATCAAAGATGAAATAGGTAAAGAACATTCATATGATGTGAAGAGACTCGGTTCCTATCTGCAAGGGAAAGACGGAATGAGACACAAGTCGAAGAGGCACGAACAGAGCCGACCGGAACAACCGGTCACACCAGCCGGATAGTTGGGTGCATCTCGTGCATCGCCCTACCCGTCCATGCCGCCGGAAAAACAGGCTCTCCCCATCTCCACGAACAATGACCTCAGTCGAGCATGAATCAGGGCGTTTCTTTTATATTCGCCATATCCTTGCCCTGTCTGCTTACATCAGGTAATATTCTCTTGTGGAAAAAGAGAGAAAACGGAGGAACTTGATAGGGCAGGAATTGAGTAAAAAATCGAAGCTGTTTGCATGATTGAAGGTTATGCCCCTCCGATCATCTGCACGCCGGAAGAACTTATGAGTGAGGAGTGAGCAATGCGAGAGTGGGAAGATCCTATTGTTAAAGAAACGAGAAAATTACGTGACAATTATACTTCCCGGTTCAAGGGAGATATGAAAGCAATGTATCAGGATATCCTGCGTCGACAGCAGGCGCATAAGGAGAGGCTTACAACGCTTCCGTCACGCAAGCCGAAACATCGTAACTCTTCGACATAGCACGGTTAGGGAAAGAGATATGATTGAAGATCCCATTGTCGCTGAGATTCGTCGTTTTCGTAACGAGCACGCTGAAAAATATGGTCACGATCTCAAACGTATTTGCAACTCGTTACGAGAATTTGAAAAAACTTCCGGGCGTAAGGTGGTGCATCGCAAGCCGCAACTGTTGCAGTCGAAAATGGGTGGTTGATGCAGATTAACCTCCGTCACCGCTGATATCAAGCATGAGCCACCGGAGAAATAGTCTCTCCTCATCCCCACAAACAACGCCCTGAGTCGAGCATGATTCAGGGTGTTTCTTTTATATCCGCCATATCCTTGCCATGCCTGCATACAAATATTCTCCTGAGCGAATAATGAGAAAACCAACCCTATTATCAAGCTTTACAATAACAGTTTCAGGAGAAATAATATGACTAAACGGCTTGAACACGCCACGTAGAAAAAGGAAAAGGTCGTTGGCTGTTTGAAGCTGACGACCTTTTTTTATATTAAGTTGTTATCCCGAAGTAACAGTAACGTACATATCATGTTGTTCGGAAGCCGATTATTATTTGGATCCATTGAAAAACCTCTATTGTTAATAAAAAATGGCTAGTTTGTTGGAAAAATTTCCCCTGCCAAAAACAACGGTTTCCTAACAAGAGACTAACAGAAGGATGTTATTTTTGAGAAGTGTTGCCTGTCTGGACTGTGCATTCTATCAGCAGGTGAAAGAAGAAGAGGGATCTCAACTGAGAGTAGTAGCAGGCTTTAAGCAGGATTCTATGAAGAATGAACCTGCTCCTGCTTGAAAAAAAAGAAAAAATTGTCTTGTTGCTATGTTGAAAAAAGTATTGTTTGTCTGTGTTGAAAATGCCTGCCGAAGTCAGATGGCTGAGGCCTTTGCCCGTCTCCACGGGCAGGATTGTCTGCAAGCCCATAGTGCAGGCTCCAGACCATCCGGCAAGGTTAATGAACAAGCGATTCGTTCGATGAAGGCTGTGGGCTATGATTTACGCCGGCATGCTTCAAAGGCCCTGGACAATCTTCCGGAGATGCGCTATGACCTTGTTGTGACCATGGGCTGCGGTGATACCTGTCCCTTTGTTCATGCCACTGAAAGGCATGATTGGAACATTCCTGATCCCAAGGATATGGATATGCAGCATTTTAATGAGGTCAGGGATATGATTGAGCAAGAAGTGTTAGCCCTTCTTGAAGAGCTGAATTGTAACGAATGAGGCAAGGTTATGACGGAGAAGAGAGTAAAGAGACTGTCCTTTTTTGAGCGGTATCTGAGTGTCTGGGTGCTGCTCTGTATTGCAGTCGGTATCATGTTGGGTAAGACAGCCCCTGGTGCGGCAGCAGCATTGAATGGCTTTTCCATGTATCAGGTCTCCATCCCCATTGCTGTCTGTCTGTTTTTTATGATGTATCCCATCATGGTGAAGATCGACTTTGCTCAGGTCATGCGCTCTGCCAGGACACCAAAGCCGGTGCTGCTGACGCTCTTCATCAACTGGGCCATTAAGCCCTTTACCATGTTTGCCATAGCCTATTTCTTTCTCGGGTATCTGTTCAGGGACTTTCTGCCTGGCACTGAAGTGCTGGCTAACGGTGAAGAGGTGGAACTGTGGCGGAGTTATATTGCCGGGGCCATTCTTCTGGGTATTGCCCCGTGTACCGCCATGGTGCTGATGTGGGGCTACCTTGCCAAGGGCAATGACGGTCTGACCCTGGTAATGGTGGCGATCAATTCGTTGATGATGCTCTTGCTCTACGGTCCCCTGGGCGGCCTGCTGCTCAATGTCAATGCCATGCCTGTTCCCTGGCAGACCATGCTCTTCTCCGTGGCAATCTATGTTGCCTTTCCTTTGCTGGCAGGCTATCTGACCAGGAAGTGGATCATCAAAAGCAAGGGGTTGGACTGGTTTACTGCAAAGTTTCTCCATTGGTTAACTCCGATCAGTATAACGGCCCTGCTTTTTACCCTGGTGCTGCTCTTTTCCTTTAAGGGTGAGGTGATCATCAATAATCCCCTCACTATTTTCTGGATTGCTATCCCGCTCTTGGTGCAGACCCTGGTCATCTTTGCTCTTGGTTATTTTTTCCTGGCACGGGCACTGAAACTGCCCTACCGTGATGCGGCACCTGCCGCCCTGATTGGGGCTTCCAATCATTTTGAAGTGGCTATTGCAACAGCGGTTATTCTGTTCGGATTATCCTCTGGTGCGGCCCTGGCCACGGTTGTCGGAGTGCTGATAGAGGTTCCGCTGATGCTTATGCTGGTTGCTGTGTGTAAGCGAACCTCTCATCTTTTTGCACGTCCTCAATGATCATTACCGTTTTTTTGATATCGGTTTTTTGATACCTTGAACCAGAAAACTCCAGGAGTGGATATCGCATTGGAGAAGATATCTGGAGTAGCTGTATAAAACAAAGAGACATTCAGAAGCAACCTGTTCCGGCATTTGCAGGCGCTGCATCTGGTTGATAGTCATTTTTTGCGCTGTTTGGAGAAACTTAAGGCTTTGCAGGGAAAGGGAATAACGAGAGAGGTCTGTGGTACCACTGCAACGAGGGCAAAGAAGCGAGCCATTACCGGGCTGAAACATGAAGCTGAGCTGTTTGTTCTGCCCTGGTAAGCAGGAGCAGGCTGCACAATGCTTCAGCCTGGGTTGATAGCCACAGGCGTCAAGCAGGTGAAGCAGGAAAAAGACAAGGGCTGGTAGGTGAGCTGTTCCATTATGCAGGGAATGCAGGAGCCAATGGAGTAAGGTAAAGATCCTGCTGTCCGGGTCGTGCTCCCGGGTAAAGCGGAGAACCAGCTCACAGGCCAGTATTGCCGGACAATATCGTTGCCAATGGGTCCTGAGAGAAAGAAAGGCCTCTTGTAACTCCGCCTCGCTGAGAAAATGGAGGCGGTTATATTTTGCCGGACGATAGATGACATCAAGCAGAGAGAACTCTTCCAGTTTATTGACAAAGCGTTTTTGCGAGCGTTTGGCCCCCTTGGCTATGGCAGTAAATCGACCATGGTCCGGGCTGTACAGGGTGACTATCCTGTCTGATTCACCAAAGTCGGTGTTTTTAAGAACAATACACCGGGTGCGGCAGTTTTGAGACGACACAAGGGCTATTCTGGCGTTGTGTTTTGTTCAACAGGTTTGTCAGCAACCTCATCAGTTTCTTCAACTGGTTGTGTAGGTTCCAGTGGCGGCGCAATGCTTACAGGCCCTTCACTCTGTTCAGGTGTTGTTCCAGGCAAGAAAGAGCGTTCCTCTTCTGCTTCTTGGTCAGGTTGAGCCGGTTGAGCCATATCTGTTGTGCTGACCTGGGTTGGTTGCTGTTCAGGAAAATAGGCAAAGGGGTTCCAGCCCGTATACCAGCTAAAGAGAGCAAGGAAGGTTATAATCAGTACAAGAAGACTGATAGCCCAGACAGCTGATGAGATAAGGGCTGGCTCAGCGAGTTCCTTGGTTGACAGGCCTAACCCTTGTTGGCTGAACGACTTGCTTTTTCTTTCTCCTTCTGTTAAGCAGTGGGTTCGTTCTTCAAAAAACAGGCGGGCTGCCTCGGTCCCGTCAAGACCGAGAAAATCAGCATAAATGTTGATCTGGCCTCGGATAAAGGTGTCTGCTGGCAGCTCGTTATAGTTGCCCAGCTCTATAGAGGTCAGGTTGGAAGAAGAAATCTTTGTTTCTCGTGAAATGTCATGGACTGTTAAGGTCTTTTTTTCACGAAGCTGACGAAGTAACTTGCCAATAGGCAGGTTTTCGTTTTTCTTGTCAGGAACTTGCTCTTCCTGTGTTTCCTTGGCGTGTTGTGAATCGCTGTTTTTTTGTTTGGTCATTAAATGTTTTTGTGTGAAATTATGGACTATTAAGGCGATCAGAGGATTTTGATGTATGCCTGGTCGCGTATTTTTTCCAGCCATTCTTTATAGCGCTTTTCCGCTTCCTGCTTATACAGTATATTGCGAATTTCCTCTTGAGTTTTTTCATCAAGCACTTGGGTGTTGCTGTTCATATCTTGCTTATGCTCCAGGAGTTTGAAGAACATATAACTATCTGGGCGTTCAATAATAGGACTGATTTCTTCGGGTTGCAGTGTGGTTACAGCGTCCCGTATATAGGCAGCCATCTCATCTTTTCTGAAAAATCCCAGGTCGCCGCCATCAGCGGCAGAGGGCAGGTTAGAGTATTTTCGGGCAAGTTCCTTAAAGTCCTCTCCTTCCTGGGCCAGTGAATGTGCGGTCTCAATCTGGTTCCGCGCATTTTTTTTGGCTGTGGAAAGCTCAGAGGTTTGGAGGGTGTCAGCCCAGGAGACACCAAGCTGTAGTATATAATAGCCTTCAGCTCTTGCATGCTCACTGTATTGCTCCTCAAAATATTTTTCTATTTCCTTGTCTGGAATCACCACCTTGGAGCGGACTTCGTAATTGATCAATTTACTCCGCAGGATCTGTTCACGCAGTGTTTCGCGATATTGCTCTTGGCTCAGGCCCATTTTTTGTAATTCCTTCCTGAAATCTTTGTTTGTAAAGTTGTTGCGTTGGATAACCTGGGCCTGGGCGTGATCAAGCTCTGATTCACTCACAGAAATATTGCGTGCTGTAGCCTGTTGACTGAGGAGTTTATTTTCAATAAGTTGGGTTATAATTTTTTTTTGCGCCTCTAGCAATGCCTGTGCCTGTTGTTCTGGTGGCGTTTTTTCTCTGATTTGGCGAAAAATTACTTCCCCAACTCTGTTGATATCAGAACGGGTGATGACATCCTGATTAACCACTGCAACGCTGGAATCAATGATTTCTGATTCGACCAGTGGAGCGTGAATGGTAAAGAAAAAGGGTAATAATATGTATAACCAGTTGATTTTCATGATATATAAAAGTGTACTTCTGGTGAAGATAATAAGTTTAAAAAAGCGCAACAAGTAAAGTGGACCCCATCGTCAACAGATGCCCAGAGGTCTTATACGTCGTCAAGGAATTAACTATGTAACCATTACACAAAAGCTTGTAAAGACGCAATGCTTTTTAAAAGGAGGACCGAAAGAGAAAGAGGGAAGGAAAGAGGCAGGACTGAGATTAACTTTGTATATGAGTTCATGCGGTTATTCTTTTTCTTTGTAAGAGAGTGATAATTCGGAGAGGGTTCTTTGTTGACAAATTTGTGTGGAGAGCTATAAATATTGATATACATAAAAAAGACGAGCTGATTATCTTTGTGCTAATTTATCTAATTACGCATCAAAATATATTTTGCAGGAGATGTGCATGAATTCAATAATCGTGAAAAAGACGTTGGTTGTCTGTACCATTTTGTTGCTGGCCTTGAGTGGGCATGCTCAGGCTACACCTATGCCCGATTTTACGCTCCCCTCTGTTGTTGATGGGAAAGATATCAGTAGTGATGATTTTAAAGGCAAGGTGTTATTGGTGACGTTTTTTACCACTTGGTGTCCTCCCTGTCGTCAGGAGATCCCTTCGTTGATCCGTCTTCAGAAGGACCTGTCTGCTAAGGGTTTTTCCGTGCTTGGGCTTTCCCTTGATGAAGGAGGTGCTGAAGTCGTGAACGAGCTTGTAGAAAATGATAATATCAACTATCCGGTACTAATGGCAGACAGTGATGTTGTGAGTGGATTTGGTGGAGTCACTGGAATTCCCACTTCTTTTTTAGTGACCCATGAAGGGAAAATGATACGAACCTACGCAGGTTATGTTCCGCACGAGTTGCTGAAACAGGATATCGAAGAAATAATTCCTCCAGAGACGAAAGAGATAAAAAAAGTGAAAGAGGTGAAAGAGGTCAAGAAAGTCACAAAAATAAAGGGATCAGTGAAGTAGCTTTTCGTTGTTGACAAGCGTCGGAGAACAGTTTACAGTATGGATTATTTTTGTTTTTAACTACTATAATTGATATATATTAGGAGATTATCATGAAAAAAATACTCGCAGCTTTAATAGTAACCGCTTTTGCATTCTGTGTTGGTACTGCTTTTGCAAGAACAGTTAAATGTACCATTGAAACTGTAGAGAAAGAAAAGGTGACCATGACGTGTAAGGATATGGAAAAAGTAGCTGAACATTATAAAGCCGGTGATGATATAAAAATGAAAAAAGTAAAAAAGAAAGTAGTTGAGGGTTGCTAAATCCACTCTAAAAAATTTTCTTGCTTGATCCTTACAAGTGGAGGAAATTTTTGACGTTTTTATGACAAGAGCCGACAGCGTACCTGCGCTGCCGGCTTTTTTGTTTTTTGTGTATATGAAAGTATCGGGTGCTTCCTTTGAATCTCCTGATCAATTTTTATGGCTTGAAATTATAGAGAATACAGACAAGCACTGAAGAGAAAAATATGGATCCGCAGACACTTCCGGCTGAAACTCAGGAGCTTTACCGTACAATTAAAAAGCAATACCGTGTTGGCTTTGAATCATTAAAACTTGAAGATGATCTTCACTTGCATCTCTTGAAGATTACAGATATTGAAGAGATGCTGGCTGGTAAGGATCCGTTAAAAAATCCTTCAGAATTTCCTTTTTGGGTGCGCCTGTGGGAGGCTGCTCTTGTTCTTTCCCGTTTTATGGTGAAGTTACGGCCAGCTCCTGGCACAAAAGTACTTGAGCTTGGTGCTGGTCTTGCTGCTCCTGGTCTGACCGCAGCAGCTCTGGGGTGCTCTGTGACCGTGACAGATTATGAGGATATCATTCTCGACTTTGGTCGGGTCAGTGCAGCAGCCTCAAAACTGGATCAGGTCCGGTTTTCTTTGCTGGATTGGTTGAATCCACCAGAGATGGAACAATATGATATTATTCTCGGAGCAGAGGTCTTGTTTCGGGATGAGTTCTTTCAGCCTCTGCTGAACGTGCTTCGTCGGGCTGTAAAGCCAGATGGCGTGATTTACCTTGCCCATGATATGCAAAGAAAATCGGTCAGCCCCTTTCTTCAGTTGGCAGAAAAAGAATATGCTATCTCTGCCTCCAAAAGGGTGCTACGAAGCCTGGAGCAAGACAAGGAAATCCTCCTGACGCGTTTAACGCCCCGCTGAGTTATTTTTTGCTGTGTACCCCATCAGCTTAAATATTTCAGGTAAACTCTGTGTTGTTGTGGGAGGTGGCAAGGTTGCTGAACGTAAAGTCCTCTCTTTACTTGATGCCCATGCTGCTGTCCGGATTATCAGTCCACAGCTGACTATGATGTTGGCAGAACAGGCTGCCAAAGGAGCTGTCCAGTGGTGTGAGCGAGGCTACCAGCACGGTGACCTCAATGAAGCCTTGCTGGTATTTGCAGCCACTGATAACCGACTGGTACAGGATGCTGTTGTTCAGGATGCTCAGCAGGCTGCTATTTTAGTGAATGTGGTTGATGCTCCGGAACGCTGCGATTTTCAGGTGCCAGCCCTTGTTCGAAAAGGTGATTTGAATATAGCGGTTTCCACCAATGGAGCAAGTCCGGCTCTGGCAGCAAAAATCCGTCAGGAGCTGGACAAGAGATACGGCAATGAGTACGCCATTGTATTGCGCCTGATGTCGCTTTTAAGGAGAAAAATTTGCAGCGACCCTTCCTCACGCTGTGCTGACCGGAAAAGGGTGTTCCAAAATATCTTGCATGAGGATATAATCCACTGGATACGGGCAGAGCAATGGGAACGGCTTGCTCAGCATCTTGATACGGTTCTTGACCCAGATATTGATTTTGATCTCACTGAACTCACAGCGCAAGAGATAAAAGAAACATGAGCTATCCTCTTTTTCAAGCGAGTTTTACCGTCTATTGTATCGCTACAGCTCTTTATATTATCTTCTTTTTAAACCAGAAGAAGCAAATACGAAAGGCTGCACGAATGGTTTTTATAGCAGCTGCTTTTTTGCATGCTGTGAATATACTTCTTCGCTATATTGAGGCAGGGCATACTCCTATTACCAGTATTCACGAGGTAATTTCTTTTTTTGCCTGGTCAGTCGCCTGTTGTCATCTTTCTTTTCGTTGGCGCTATACCGTGAAAAACTCTGGTACCTTTACTGCTGTCATTGTTCTTCTCCTGATGCTGATAGCATCATTCGCCTCCCGGAAGATACTCCCTTTACCGCCTGAAATGCAATCTTGGTGGTTGCCTGTTCATGCCTCAGTTTCTATTATTGCTGCGGCCTTTTTGACACTGGCCGCCATTGGTGGAGTTATGTACCTGCTCCAGGAAAGGGAGTTGAAGCAGAAACGCTTTGGTTTCTTTTTTTCCCGACTTCCTTCTTTGGATACATTGGATAAGTTGAACCAACACTGTATCAGTATTGGTTTTCCCTTGATGACAGTGGGGATGCTTGCCGGATATATCTGGGCTCGTCAGATATGGGGTGGCCGTCCCTGGCAGTGGAATCCGAAGATTGTCATGTCTGTGATAACCTGGTTGCTCTATGCCGGACTTATGCACCAGCGTTTTACCCTGGGATGGCGGGGCCGTCGAGCCGCCGGGATAACCATTATTGCCTTCTTTGCTGTGTTGCTCATCATTGGGTCTATGTTACAGGAGGGACTGTAAGGTATGGGACAGGATTCCATAGTTCTCCTTGGAGTAAACCATAAGAAAACTCCTTTGGAAATACGGGAGAAAATGGCTCTTACCGGAGGCTATCAAGAGCCTCTGGAGCAATTGCGGGGCTTGGAAGGACTGAAGGAATATTACCTTCTTTCCACCTGTAACCGGGTTGAGGTGTTGTTTATCAGCCAGAACCCGGAACAGATGCGGCGTGAAGTGCTTGATCTGCTTTTTGCTGGCAAGGTGAGCCGGGAAGAGGTAGCAGGCTGTATCTATGTGTATGAGAATCAGGAAGCAGTTCATCATCTCTTTATGGTTGCTTCCAGTCTTGATTCCATGATTGTTGGTGAATCCCAGATCCTGGGGCAGCTGAAAGAGGCCTTTCGTCATGCATCGGAACAGAAAACAGCAGGGATGATTTTGAATCGGCTGCTTCATAAAGCCTTTTCTGTAGCCAAACGGGTGCGAACAGAAACCCGGATCGGAGCCAATGCCGTTTCTATCTCCTATGCTGCGGTGGAATTAGGGCGTAAGATTTTTGGCGATCTCCGGGGCAAGCGGGTTATGTTGGTTGGGGCAGGGGAGATGGCCGAGCTTGCTGCTGAGCATTTGATGGGGCAGGGTATTGACGATGTTGTGGTTGCCAACCGTACCCTGGAACGGGCCATGAAACTGGCAGCTCGTTTTAAGGGCAGAGCCATTGGGCTGGATGAAGTGGTTGACCAGCTTCTTGATGTGGATATTCTGATCAGTTCCACCGGGGCTCAAGGTCTGGTGTTATTCAAAAAGGATATTGCACCGCTCATGCCCCGGCGTCGGAACCGACCCCTGTTTTTTATTGATATTGCCGTGCCACGGGACCTGGACCCGGAAATCAATACCTTGGAGAATATTTACCTCTATGATATTGATGATCTGAATAATGTGGTTGAGATGAACCGTGAGCAACGGGATAAAGAAGCACTCAAGGCCCGCCGCATTGTTGAGGAGGAAAGCCTGAAGTTTCAGCGTTGGCTTGCTGGTATGGAGGTTACCCCGACCATTGTGGATCTCAGAGCAGTTGCAGAGTCCATTTGTCAGGCTGAACTGGCCAAAACCCTGCCAAGGCTTAACGGTATCAGCAGTAAAGAGCGAAAATCCATTGAACGGATGGCCGCATCCATTGTGGGGAAGATGCTCCATCATCCCATGCGCTACCTCAAAGCCGAGCATGCCTGTATTGACCAGACCGAGCGGATCATGCAGGTTCGGAATTTGTTTCAGCTTAATGAACAGTATGAACAGTCCGAAGAGTAAGTCAGGTTGCGTTACGGTTGCTTGAGAGGGAGTTGCAGGATGAGTGAACAGCATCGAGCTGATATTTTGGAAGATGAACTTTTTCTTCTCAGGGATTCCGGGGAATTGCCTGAAATTGCCTACCATTCCTCCCTCTACTATCTGACCCGGGATGAGGATGGCCCTGGTTTGGTGCTTACTGAAGATGAAAAGCAACTCTTGCAGGAGGCTGCTCTGGAACGTTGTCAGGAAATTGTCCTGCGTGATCTAACCCCGGATAATCGAGACCTCAGCCTGTATCGCGGGCCGCGCCGCAGTATCTATAACTGGCAAAGGTATTGCAAATTCTGTCGTAGAACCGGAAGGCGGATTGATGACCGGTTCCGAGCCGAGGTCGCTCAGACCTTGGTCAGTTTTATTCAGCAGGAAATGGAAGATGTACAGGAAGGGCAGAGAGACAGTTCAGTCAACTGCACGACCGAGGATCTGCTTGTCTTTGCTGAGGAGGTTGGTGTCTCAAGTTTGAGTCATGACCTTGGCAGGTTGTTCTTGCGTTAATAGTTTTACCGGTAAACTCTGCGGCTCCTGTTTGTGTTTTATTTTGTAAAGATAGTTAGTTGTCGTGCCGTAAAGTTTTAAATCCATACTTAAGATACCCATCGTACTTTTTCTTACTTTTAAATTCTAACCACTTGGTTCTATCCCAATGTTGCTTCATGTGCTCGTAAGAACATGCTCCCTCTACATTGGAGCAGTAATATTGATAATGATTGGTAAAAACTAGCGAGCTAAGATTGTCTACAATCTGTAATCCTGCTGTAAGCTGTGAATCAGCAAACAAAGGTGCCTCATATATATGTTGAAGTTGTTTGCCGTTTTCTGCTCCAAAGATAAATGACATATGAGACTTAGCAACATCATTGTCAAAGCGCTTTGTAGAATCAGCAATTATAATTCCTTTGTCAAAGGAACGATGTTCTGAAATAAATGTGTTGAAACGTTCTGACATGTATTGCAGGGAAAACGTGTAAATTGAGGTTGGAGGCGTTGGTTTTTCGGGATCTTTTACAACACTCACACAAAATAGTTTTCCATCGTACCTTCCAACCATCTCACACAGCTTTATGATATAAATGTGATTTCTCCTGGAACTTTTATTCCTTGGGGAACAGAGAGTATTCCCTTTTACTTCGTATGACTCTGCACGCTTATTTGACTTTGAGATCTCAGCCTCAAAGAAATTTCTTTTTAAATATAGGAGTTCTCTGTCAATATTCCTCCATTCTTCTAGCGGCAGTGCTAAACCCGTTAGAGTAAAGATAGGAGTTTGTCCATTTTTTAGAGGGACATTATGCTTTCTTATATCACCGCTTTCATCTACGTAAAGAACGCAAGTTGCCATGAAAAAGTTCTCCAAAAACAAACAGCCCGCTAAAAGCGGGCTGCCGGGGCTTGCATAGGCGTTCTATAACGCTTTGAATGAAATCTCATTCCGCTATGCAAATTCTGTATATACAAATTCTATGTTTAGAACTAGCATTTGTCAAGTAAAGTACATCATGATGCATCATGCATATGATTGAAGCATTTAACATGCCTAAAAGATACTGTCAATAATTAAAGCTGCATTTTTGCAAAACCACTTTGAGAGCGTTCTTCCGCAGTTTCTTGATCTGCCCCAAAACACCGGTAATTTTAATAAGTATTACACTCTGTGAAAAACAAGAAGGATGGAGGATATTCCAGGCAGATCCGGGTTGAGAAGGACTGGCAGGGTGGGCCTGTCGTAGAGTAGATGAGCCTCTTCTGCGTCCTTTTCCGCTAGTTTGAGAGGAGGTAGTCCTTAAACTCAGCAAAAACAATACGGATAGGAATGGCAAAACCCAGCCCTTCAAATTTTTGGGTGAGGAGTTTTTTGGTATTAACTCCCATGACCCGGCCCTTGTTGTCAATCAAAGGGCCACCGCTGTTGCCAGGATAGATTTGGGCATTGGTCTGGATAAAATTAGCCCGGAACGCAGAGAGGATTCCCGAAGTCACCGTATTTTTTAAACTGAGATCCGCAGGACTGCCCACAGCAAAGACCTGCTGTCCCTGGGTCAGCTCTTTTTCCAGAATAGGCTGAAGAAATGGGGTCTTGTAGCCCGTGATCTTAAGCAAGGCTAAGTCATGTTTATCGCTGGTGCGAAAAAGGCTGGCATAGAGTTCGGTTTCATCAGCCAGGATGATTTTGAAATTGTTCTGACCAGCAAGTCCTTCTTGAGCGCGGTGAAATTCTTCCACATCCTTATCAAAGGATTTCTTTTCACTCTGATACTTCTTTCTGGCCTTGGCTAAACGCTTTTCCTCTTTAAGGAGATCTTGTTCAGCAGCACGGAGTTTTTCCTGTTGCCGTGCCAGAGAGGCTTTGTTCACCTTTCCTGATCGTTGCAGTTTTCTCAAGAGAGCCTGATCTTGTTGTAAATTATTCTTATAGCTTGCATAATGTTGTGCCGCATTATCCAGAGCACGTTTATATTGCTGGAGGTTTTTACGGCCCTGCTCAATATTTGTTTCGATTTTTTTTTGTTGTTTTTTGCTGCCCCGCACTACATGTTTATTAGTGATGATATGGCCATCAGCAGAAATAAAAAAGCCTGAGCCAAACCCTGTAGGTGTTTTGATGGAAAGCGTACTGAGCGAGGCCTGTTCCACAGGAGTTTGAGGGGCCAGGGCCTTGTTCAGTTGAGCTGCCAGGTTTTTCTCCAGAGAAACAGCTGGTTCCTCCTTAGCTTGTTCTTCTTTTTTCCGGGCCTCATAGGCCACCCCTTTGACTTTGCTGTAGGGGATGGAAATGGTGCCGCCGTATTGTTCATAATGGACCGTGTCACCTTCCCTCCAGACATTATTGGTACTGATGATACGACCGTTCTTGAGATACAGTTGATGGGCTGGTACCTGGGAGGCTGTGCAGCAGAGTGCAAGGAGACAGAAAAGAGGCAGGTGTTTGATCATGGTCTTGAAGGCGGATATCAGGTTAATCCCGTTGATTGGCTTGTTGATTCCCGCCCTGATGTTATGGATCAGGGCGAACTCGGGTATCAAGGAGAAAAAATTATTCGGTGGAAGCAGGGGACTCAGACGTTTCCAGATCAATGGAAAGGGTTGCTGTGTAGCGACTTTCTTCAATATGCGCACCTGCAACAGGGTGGGGCTTCAAGTTCTGCAAGGTGATGGTGTAGCCGTTATAGTTCTCGGTGCGGGGAAACATGCCGCCAGTGTTCAGGTGAACGGTTTCCGGGCTTCCGCCGGTGAGTTCCAGCAGGATTTCAGCATTACCCTCCCAGGGGCATTGGGTACCGGTGGGGCAACGGGAATCTTCAAGCACCGAGTTAAAACGGATCTTGAGATCGTTGCTGACTTTTTTGCTGGTCTTGGGTTGCAGTTCTACGGTTTGGGGGAAGTCTTCCTGTTGGGGGCCTTGGGCGCAGGCGCTGAGCATAAGCAGGCAAGCGCAGAGTACGAGTAGTTTCTTCATGGTGTTTTCCTCCTTTTTTGTGGGATAAAGGGTGTACGTCTTATTTTTTAGCCTGTTGCCGATTTGTCGTTCTTCGGTACAGGGAATGCTTTGTTTGTGTTGAAGGAGTCTGTCTTCTTGCGGATATCTGTCGTGAGCAGACGAACATCCATAATCTCCTTGCGAACGTCCGAGACGAGCAAATCAACATCCAGAATCTCATCTGGTACATCCGAAACGAGATACTGGACATCCAGATTCTCATCTGGTACGTCCGCAACGAGATAACGGACATCCGTAACCCTGTCTGGAACGTTCGTATCCTGCTAACGCACGTTGATCGTCTCGTTGTCCATGTTTAAATGCTGTTAACATACGTTTGTTTGCTGTGCTTGTATCCATGTTTCCGCTCCAAGGCTCCCTGTCTGATTGCCTCCTCCATTTCCTCAAGAGATACAGGTTTACCGGTGTGCTGCAGAATTCCGACAACTTCGTCAAGCTGTGTCGGTTTGAAGGGTTGTGCTGATTTCAGGAGCACACCGTCTCCGGTATCAATAATCTGCAATTTTTGCCCCGCATTCCAATTGTACCGGGAAAGGATATTTTTCGGCAGGGAGACCCGCCCCTTGCCTGAGAGTTTTGCCGCCTGCATGGATATCACCTCGCGCTATAAAATTCTTTCCGATTTGTAACGGCTTCAGCATATCCGCCAAGTCAGCGGAAAGCAATCCTCTTATTCTGCGCCGTCCTTCTTTGCCGCTATCCCCAGCTTCTTTATAATCTCCTCAATCCACTCTGTCTCGCCGGGTAGCTTGAGGCGTTGGGCATCAGCTAAGGCGAGGCGAAGCAGGTGCTCAATTTCTTCTTTGTTGGTCTTTGCATCTATTTCATGAAGCAAACGGGCGATGTCAGTTCGGCAAAGCAATAAGGAAAATACATCTCCGAGCTTTTCATAGACAGGAAGCTCCTCTTTTTGATAAATTTCCAGAGCCTTGTCAAGTTCTCCTCTGGCCTGGAAAATGTCGGCAATCTTGCCCATTGTGACGGCTTTTTCTCGTACATCACCGAGCTGTTCATAGACCGGAAGTTCTTCCTGCTGCCGGATTTCCAGAGCCTTGTCGAGTTCCCCTCTGGCTTGGAGGATGTCGGCGATCCTGCCCATAGTGACGGCTTTTGATCGTACATCACCGAGTCGTTCATAGACGGGCAGTTCTTCGTTTCTGCGAATATCTAGAGCCTTATCAAGTTCCCCTCTGGCCTGGAGTATATCGGCGATATCCCCCATAGTGACGGCTTTTGCTCGCACATCACCAATCTTTTCATAGACGGGCAGTTCTTCGTTTCTGCGAATATCTAGAGCCTTATCAAGTTCCCCTCTGGCCTTGAGTATGTCGGCGATCTTGCCCATTGTGACGGCTTTGTTGCGTACATCACCCAGCCGTTCAAGGATTGGAAGTATCTCTTGGTGTCGAATGTTAAGGGCTTGATCCAATTCGCTGCGTTGCTGAAATAAATCTGCTATTCGATCCTTAGTTTCCGCCTCTTCTCGCTCATTATGGAGTTGCCGGAAGACAGGGAGAACTTTTTCTTTGAGAATACATAACGCAGTATCAGGATTATCCTGAGCAGACATGATGTCGGCCAAGTCACGCTGGGTAACGGCTTGGGCTTCAATTTCGTCCAACTCCCTGTACTCCGCAATCGCCTCTGTGAATATTTGTTCGGCCTTGGCATATTCACCGATTGATTTATAGAGATTACCCAGTTCCCGCTTCAGGTCGGCAGTGCTTAACGATGACAATTCCACTGGCCGGGCAAGAAACTCTTCAATCTCCCTGATCCGTTCCTGTTTCCCGGCAACTTCCATGTTCGAGTTTTTGAGCCAATCAAAAGCTATTCGTTCCACCGGCTCAACCGGCACTGTGAAATCCAGCACCTGTTCCCGCCAGGCCCAGAAGTCTGCCGCCTGCAAGGCCATCTCCCGTACTAAAGGTTCGGGCAGCCAGAAGGCCAGGATACCGGCGCAGGTTCGGGCGATATGTTCCCGGTGGTAGTTCAGCCCCTTGAAAAAGGCCCGCTGCTTTTCCTCCCCCAAACTCTCCAGATTGATCAGATGGAGAATCCGTCCCTGTTCTCCTTTTTCCAGCTCCGCTTCAAATGCCTCAAACCCGCCCGGCTCTTTCAGGTTCAGCACCCGGCTGTGTTCCTGTCCGAGAAATTCGATCAGCCCGTCCCGATAGGAAGGCCGGTTCTGTTGCAGGATAAGCAGGCAAGAGCCGCTGCCCCGTTGGATCAGGTTCTGCAAACGGATCAGGCTGCCGGAATGCTCGGCCTGCACCTGCCAGTTTTTCCGCCCCGTTGTTGTCATTTACTCGGTCGCATACTTGGCCTTTTTGTAGCCGGGCAGGGTGGTGATCAGCGGGTGGCTCTTCCAGAAATAATCGTTATACTCCAACAGGATCAGGTTGTAGAGCATCAGGCTGCTCTGCTCGTCCGTGAAGTCGTCCGGCGCATCCGGGTGCATGTCAATCTGGACCAGCCGGCTATAGTCTTCCGTATTGATGAAGCGGCGATACTCATTGGCCACCTGCTTGACCGCCTTTTCAGCAGCACTCCGGTCAATACGTTCTTCATCCGCATAATTAATCGCCACATTGAGGAGGCGGAGCAGATCCCGTGGATGACCGCCGCTGAAGCGGACCAGATAATCCACCGTATCGATCTCATCAAAGAGCTGCTCCGGAACCCGGCGCAGGGCCAGCTCCCGCATCACCGCAATGTTTTCCGGGATATCTTCCCCGTCCCGATCCCGTACTTTGAGCATGGGCAGGCGGAAAGGTTGGTTAAAGCTGGCCGTGATGCAGTTGTCCTGATGGAGGAGATGGATAGGGGCGCAGTAGATGAACAGGCCGTTGATCTGGGTGAGCTGGTGGACATCTTCGACAAAGAACTTGGGCGCGTCCTCCTGATCCAGGCGGTCTGTGCCGTCCACAGTAAAGAGGATGCGTTGTCCTTTACCGGCAGCCCGAATTTTTTCCTCACCAGCCAGGATGAGCTGGTTAAAGGCATCGGCAAACTCGGTAAAGTTATTGCGCACCACCAGGCGCAATTCTTCCCGATAGGTTGAACCAATATTGATTTTATTGGTCAGCTCGCCAAACAGCTTGCCCAGCCAGGGAAGGCCGGTCTGTATCTTTGCCCCTGCCTTGACCTCAGCGGCAAAATCCTGAAGCGCGGTATGGACTTCCACCCGTTCTTTAAACCAGTTTTCCAGCCGGGTCAGAAAGACCTGATCAATGACAATGCCGTCTTCTTTTTCCAGTTGTTCCAGCAGGGCCGCTGCCAGGGCCAGGAGCACGTCCGAGTACTTGAGATTGTTGATGTCCAGCTTTTCCAGACAGTCGAGATGGATAACGTAATAGCGATCCGGGGAGTGGAGATAATCGGCAATGCGGAGTAACTCAGTGCTTTTGCCGCAACCGCGATGACCGGTAAAGAGGGTGTACTGTTTGCGGGGCGCAGCAGGTTTGCTATGTGCCATGCCCTGATTGTCTACGTTCAGCTCCCGGTAGAGCCGTTTGAGGCTGAAATCCCCCCGGGCCGAGTCAGTCTTAACATAAAGGGGATCACCGGGTTTAAGCGGTTCATTAAAGGCCAGCTGGCTCTTGGCCTCCCAGATGGAAATGTCTTGGTTAAGGTGAACCATGGTTTTGTATGCATACAGTAGGTGGTGATGCCCTGCCGTGCGACAAAAGAATCTGTGGCAGAGAGTGTATTTCAGGGGAGCAATATATTGCGTTGCTCGCCTGTATTCTATAGAATACCATAAACTGTTCTTTTTTTCCTTTCAAATACTTTTACGTTATCGCTCTTGTCTATGTTTCAGCTGAAAATTCATCCTCGAAAAACAGCCCTCTTTTTTCTGGCAATCGTTGTTGCTCTGACTGTGCTCCATAGTGTTGTTCAGGCCATTTTTTTATCCACTATGAATGAGAATCTTGTGGAACTCAGTGAATTTGTCGATTTGGATATTGAAAAAAATCTTCCCTCACTCTACTCAGCGTTTGCTATCTTCTTTTGTTCCCTTCTCTTTTTTTGTATCTCCTTGTTGGAAAAAAAGCAAGGGCAGCAGCATGGTTACTGGCTGGGGTTGGCCTGCGTTTTTCTTTTTTTATCATTTGATGAGGCCTTTGTCCTGCATGAGGGGCTTGGTGATTTTACGGAAGCATATATGAACCAGACCGGGATACTGGAAGCCAGTGGATTGCTCTACTTCCCCTGGATTCTTCCCTATGCTTTTTTGACAAGCATCTTAGGAATCATTTATTTCCCTTTCTTTTTTCGACTCCCTCGGAAGACTTTTATCCTTTTGGTTGTATCAGCAGTTATCTTTCTTACTGGTGCAGTTTTTTTTGATATGCTGGGCGGGAAGGAGGCAGAACTGCACGGTTATTACACTGTGACCTATACCCTTTTGTATACTATTGAGGAGTTTCTGGAGATGAGCGGGATAGTTCTGTTGATGTTTACCCTGCTTGATTATATTGAGCAGAAATATGGTCATCTTTGCCTTTCCCTTGAGGAACGGGAATCATAAAAGAAAGCTAGGTGATGCCCACACCTGGTACTGTTTCAGATACGTACAACCGCCGCATGTATTGTTCTGATGCGCAAGTCAGCTCAATTATATTCCGCTCTCAACGCATCTTTTTTTAATTCTCCTGTTGCCCGCCTTTTTTTGTAGCGCCTCTTTCTGTAAATAATGAGCAATTCCATAGAGGTCACCTGTAAACGATCCCCTGGGAAGAGATATTTTTTTCAAGGTATCGTAAAAAAAACGCAAAAAACCTTTCTCTTTCATCTCACGTTAACTTTCCCTTTGCTATCTTGGAATCATAAACAAGAGCAATTTAAGTTTTACCCATTATCACAAACGGAGATTTCAAGGCAAACTGAAAAAAACGAAAAAACCTTTTCCGGTTAATCTTTCGTTAATTTTTTTTTGTTATCCTGGAATCATAAACAAGAGCAATTCTCTTCACCCCATTATACAAACGGAGATTTATCATGAAAAAGACAACAACAGCCCTGACCCTGATTGGATCGTTCCTCGTACTGGCACTTGTTGCAACTGCCCACAGCAGTGGACGCGGCAGTGGATACGGCAGCGGATACGGCTATGGATACGGCGGTGGATACGGCAGTGGATACGAGCGCGGCAGCCGCTACGAATATCGCGGTGGACGTTACGATAATGATGATCGGTATGAATATCGAGGCAACGGCCGTCGCTACTCCGATGATGATCGCTATGAATATCGCAACGGTCGCTCCTCTGACGATCGTTATGAGTACAGACGCCGATAATGAAACGTTCTCACGCATGACAGGTATAGTACGAAGGGAGTAATCCCTTGCTGTAATCAAGAAATGATCCCTCTGAAAAGGGGGATTGTTCCAACAGGCCCCTGACAGCCTTTTTCTGCTAGCTGGTTAATCTTTTAATTTTACACCAGAAAAAAATGGACATTTGAGATTTTTCTGGTATTAATGTAATAAAAAACGATTTGTCATTGGTAACCAAGGGA
>NZ_JALAAI010000069.1:0-20959 GCF_052785085.1 Candidatus Electrothrix sp. | reverse complement strand
GCATGTCGGTATCAATTTCTTTGCTGTTTTCATGGAAAGCCTTTTGCTTGGTTAAAAATGTACTTCTTACCATAAAAGCAAATTATTGTAAATATATATATTGATTGTGTGAGTTTTGCGGTATTGCGTATAAACCATTCAAGGAAGTGCTTGAAGAGCCAATGGTTCGGATTATCACCAAGGGACTCAGCCAGGCCTGTCCAGCGGATCATCTGATAATGGACCCGGCGGGACGCTGCTGCGTCTCCCTTCTTGACCAGATGCCCCAGCTCGTGGGCCAGCACCGCCTTGACCTGCTCAACAGTCATGGACTT
Source organism: Candidatus Electrothrix sp. (assembly GCF_052785085.1). Lineage (NCBI taxonomy): Bacteria > Pseudomonadati > Thermodesulfobacteriota > Desulfobulbia > Desulfobulbales > Desulfobulbaceae > Candidatus Electrothrix > Candidatus Electrothrix sp. The sequence goes on along the minus strand of NZ_JALAAI010000069.1, from coordinate 20,645 downwards.
GAGCAGGGGCAGGCCGAGCAGCAGGGTTTTTCGCTGCCAGCCGAACACACCCAGGCGCGGCAGCTGATCCACGCTTGCATTGAACTCATTGGTGATCAGCACCCGCCGGAGAGGCCGCACATCGGCCTGAGCGCACAGGGTATCAATCATGGCGTACAGCTCAGGGGCCTGCTCCCGGCTGACCGGGATGCCGGGTATGGGTTTCCGCCCGCCCTTCATCATCAGCAGCATACGGGTCAGCCAGACCGCCCAGATCAGCACAGGCACGGCAAGGGCTGTCTGCCAGCCTAAGGCTCCGGCCCACAGATCCCGGACAAGGATAAACACCGATCCCAGCAGGAGGCCCAGCAGGACCAGGATAATTGCTGCCAGATAGAGATCACCCAGCAGGATCAGGAACCGCACCTTGCGCCGATACCGGTCCGGTTCGTTTTTTGCCATGTACTCAGATTGGCTGAGGAGGGCATTGTACTTCTCGTCTGACATCATAATTATTCCTCCTTAGGCCATGGTTATTTGGAGGATATCCACCAGCCTGCCGCCGTAATCGCTGAGGATCATCTCCCACAGATCGGTATAATTATCAACCCGGATTTCCAGGCTGCTCAGTGGGGAACCGGTAAAGCCGCTCAGGGTGTACGCACCGTTCTGGGTCAGGGCAAGCTCCGGGCCTGCTGCCCCGTCTTGCTCCATGTCCAGGAGGCGAAAGACCAGCTCCTCCTGCTGGAGATCCTGGATCACCTCCACCCGCACCGTGCTGTCCGCAGACAGGCTGACGCCGGTGATGCTCACGTACGGCGCAGTCGCACTGCCTGTGAGGATGCCGGTCTCAGGCGGGTTGGGATGACTGATACCGGCTACGCTCAGGGGGGTGCGCAGCGGGCGACCGTAGCTGCCGGTACGCAGGGTGCCGTGAGTAGTATAACGGGTGCTGATGGAGACCCGGTACTCGTTGTTCCACGGATCGTCCTGGGGCGGCACATCCGGCATCACCAGCACCTCGGTATTGCTGATCGGCCCAAAGCGGGTCTGGACCGTGCTGCCGCTGCGGGTGCCGGTGATCAGGCAGTCCTCCCCCTCCTTGTGGGGATCAAAAGACATATCCGTGCCAGTGAGACGGAGCAGGCCCTGGGGATTCAACACATCGTCAAAGTTCAGGACCGTGTCCTCGGCCCCGGCAAGCACGGGCGCCTTTTCCTTGGGCGGCAACCGCTCAAAGTCCACCTGCTGCCGAACCCGTTCCTCGAACTGCCTGGCCGCATACGCACCCACCTTGACAAAGCTCTTGTCCGCAGGCAGGGGGTCGTCCACCGCATCCAGGCGCACGGCAAGGGAGAGGTGATAGGTAAATGCGTTCTCAAAAGAAACCTGGTTGCCCTGGAGGAGCTGGTTCATGACCTCCTCGTCCCGGGCCCGGAGGATGCTTTCCACCAGATCCTCGCGCCAGAGGGGATTCTTTTCCGAGAGAATCCGGGCCATGCCCGCATAGTCAATGGTTTCCTTGGGCATAACCCGTGCGCGATAGGAACGGGGTTTGGTCAGGGCATTCACATAGGGCCGCCATTCTACTTTGGACATAGCTGATCCTCCGGTTTGGTTAAGTGTGTCGCGTGATTGGGGAAAATGTATATGCCTGCACCGTAAAACGGTATTCGGGACATGTCAAGGGGAAAGTGAAGGGATTGCGGCAGGAATGCGGGCGGGAATCCCGATACCGTTATCGGGCTTTCCCCGATACCGTTATCGGGCTTTCCCCGATACCGTTATCGGGCGTTCCCCGATACCACTATCGGGCCGGCCCGCAAGTGGTATCGGGCTTCTCCCGATCACACTATCGGGGATTGGCGGTGGGGGTAGGGGTTGCCGCCTATCGCTTCTGGGCCAGTTCATCCAACCACTGCTGCATCTTCTTGGCATCGGGATGCTGCATCGCTCCCATTTCCTGATACAGACTCAGACTCTGCTTCCAAGCTGCTTCCGCCTGAGCAAGGTTGCCACGTTCCTCATACACAATGCCCAGATTGGTGTAATCCGCCGCCATGCCTTTCTTGCGGCCCAAGGCTTGTTCAATCTCAAGGCTCTTCCTGTACATCTCCTCCGCCTTGTCCAGCTCGCCGCGTGTCCCATACATACTGCCCAGATTGCCGTAGATGCTCGCCGTTGCTTCCTTCAGCCCTAACGCCTCGCTGATCTCAAGGCTCTTCCTGTACATCTCCTCCGCCTTGTCCAGCTCGCCGCGTGTCTGATACACGTTGCCCAAATTGCCGTATTTTGCCGCCATGCCTTCCTTGCGGCCCAAAGCTTCGTCAAGCGCAAGACCTTTCCTGTACATCTCCTCCGCCTTGTCCAGCTCGCCGCGTGTCCGATACACATTGCCCAGATTGCCGTACTGGTTCGCCGTCGTTTCCTTCAGCCCTAACGCCTCGCTGATCTCAAGGCTCTTCCTGTACATCTCCTCCGCCTTATCCAGCTCGCCGCGTGTCTTATACACAAGGCCCAGATTGCCGTAATTTGCTGCCATGCCTTCCTTGCGGCCCAAGGCTTCGTCAAGCACAAGACCTTTCCTGTACATCTCCTCCGCCTTGTCCAGTTCGCCGCGTGTAAGATACACACTGCCCAGATTGCCGTACTGGTTCGCCGTCAATTCCTTCAGCCCTAACGCCTCGCTGATCGCCAGAGCCTTCCTGTACATCTCCTCGGCCTTGTCCAGCTCGCCGCGTGTCCGATACACATTGCCCAGATTGCCGAGAGCCACTGCCTGCTCCTCTTTATCCTGATGCGCTTCAGCCAAGGCCAACACCTTGCGGTATGCTTCTTCCGCCTGCGTCAGCTCTCCTGTGCGGTAAAGCAGACTAGCAAGCTGGTTCCAGCCGTCCGCATTATCCGGGTCAAGCTGCACCGCCTTCTGGTAGGCAGCCAAAGCCGCTTTGGGGTTGTTCATATACGCCAATGCGCCCAAATGGCGGGCCGCCGCCGCCGCTTCCTTGTTGGCCTGCCGCCCTTCCGCCTCCTTGCTGCGCAGCACCTCGGCAAAGATTGCCTGCGCCTTGGCTGTATTGCCCTGCTCCAATGCCCGCAAGGCATCGTTGATGCTGGCAGCAGACGCATCCGCCTTGGACAAAGCGGTGATGGCTTCGGTCAGGGCCTTGATCTGCTCGTCCTTGGTATCCAACTGCTTAGAGAGCGATTCGGCTATCTTCCGTGCATCAAAGGATATAACCTTCTCCTTCTCCATGTAGCTGTTCCACGCAGACAAGCCTATCCCGGAGAACTGCAAGCCAAAGCCCGCCAGCAGCAGTACCAGGGCCAACCAGAACCCGTAGCGGAGAAAGAGCCTGATGATCAGGGCACTGTCTTTCTTGGTCGCCTGGGCCAGCAGCCCGGACCGCATCAGCTGCCAGTGAATGCCGTAAGCCAGCATCATTACAAAGCCCACCAGCACCAGCGGGTGCGTCAGATACGGGGCAACCTTGTCAAAGCCTGTGATATTCATGGTGGTGCTCCTGCTGCTCTGTTCTCAGGGTGAACTGCTTTGAATAAGTACGGAAACGATGAAGCCTGTAGCGTAGACAGAGGGTGCTGCTTTGTCAAGAGGAATGTCGGCCGCAAGGGAGGTTAACTGAACAGGTTGTCCTCCAGTGCTATAGTAGTGTACAAGGTTAATGATATACTGTTCCGGGCAAGACAGCAAGTCTGCCTGAAGAACCATGCAACAAAAAAAGCGGAGAAAAGGCAAGCCCTCTCTCCGCTTTCTACTAACACATCAGTAGTGTACGATGAAATCAATACTTCTGATCTGCATAGGCTAACCAACCGCCTGCCGCCACCAGCTCCTTATCAAAGGGATTCATGGAGAAACTGCACTCCACCTTCTCTCCCTTACCGTTCTCCGCAACCACGGTATCCTTGTCCAGCTCAATACCGATCTTGATTGCACCATCACCCTGAGCCAGGGCAAAGAGCTTGTCAATATCCGCCTTGCTCAGTTCCACTGCCAGGATACCGCAGTTGAACATATTCTGGCGAAAGATACGGGCAAAGCTCTCACCAAGGACTACGTTGATGTCATTGACCTCCAAAGCCCAGACCGCGTGCTCACGGGAGGAGCCGCAACCAAAGTTGGAGCGGGTCACCAGTACTGATGCCTGTTGGAAATCATCCGCCTGGGTGTCAAACTCCTTGCCATCCAGGAACAGGTCTTCCAGCAGGTGGGGCTGCAAGGCCCGTTTGGTAATCTCGGTAAGGTACTTGGCCGGAATGATCTCGTCCGTATTAATATCGTCTCTATCTATAAAAAAGGCTGAACCGCCGAATGCTTTCATGTCCTTCGTTGCTCCTTTTAGCTGGGCTGCTTAGTTGATAAACTGGGCCGGGTCTGTGATCTCGCCGGTAACTGCTGCTGCGGCAGCACAGAGCGGACTCATCAGATGGACCATACCGCCCTTGCCCATGCGTCCGTTGAAGTTCCGGTTGGTGGTGGAGGCGCAGGACTCGCCTTCAGCCAGCACGCCGCTGCTCATGCCCAGGCAGGCACCGCAGGTGGGGTTAAGCACACAGAAACCAGCGTCCATGAAGATTTTGATCAGGCCTTCGTTCAGGGCCTGGGAGTAAATGGCCGGGGTAGCCGGGGTCAGGATACCGCGCACGCTGTCAGCAATGGTGCGTCCCAGCAGGATAGAGGCCGCAGCCCGGATATCTTCGATGCGCCCGTTGGTGCAGGAGCCAATATAGACCTGATCGATTCGGGCTCCGGCCAGCTCATCAACATCCTTGACCTTGTCCGGTTTATAATCATAGGTCACCTGGGGGCGCAGGTTTGAAACATCAATGGTCAGGGTCTCGGCGTACTCCGCATCAGGATCAGAATGCCATGTACTGAAGTCTTCTACGGCCTCTTCAAGGGATGCATAATCCTCCTGGATAAAGGGCCAGAGGTACTCGGCAGTTACCTTGTCCGGCAGGCAGAGGCCGGAGGTGGCCCCGGCTTCCACGGACATATTACAGAGGGTCATGCGGGAGGACATATTCATCTCCTCCACCACAGGGCCGCAGAACTCCATGACCATGTCAGTGGCCCCGTTCACCGTGAGCTGCTTGATGATCTTGAGGATCACGTCCTTGGCATACACACCAATGGGCAGGGTGCCAGTGACTTCTATCTTCATGGACTTGGGCTTACGAAAGGCGCAGACACCTTTGAGGATACCCACCTCCAGGTCTGTGGTGCCCACACCGGCAGCAAAGGCACCAAAGGCCCCGTGGGTGCAGGTGTGGGAGTCGCCCATGATGACCGTGTTGCCCGGACGGATAAATCCCTTTTCCGGGAACAGGGCATGGCAGACCCCGTTACGGCCCACGTCAAAGAAATCCTTGATCTTATGGCGACGGGCCCAATCCCGCATGATCTTGGCCTGGGTCGCAGTCTTGGAATCCTTGGCCGGGGTTACATGATCGATCACCGCCTTGATCCGGTTTGGATCAATCACCCGATCCATGTCCTTGTCCACCAGATCCATGATGGCTATAGGGGTGGTGATTTCATGGCACATGATCACATCAATGTCCAGGACCATGTTCTCCGGGGTGGGGGTGTCACGCAGATGGGCTGCGAAGATCTTTTCAGCTATGGTTTTTCCCATTCTTCTTCTCCGTGGGATAAGGTTGAGTTGTTCACCTCGTGCAAATACAGCTCAGGGATCGGTGCATGCACCTCCCTGCGAAAAAACAATGATGTGTTGCGGAACATCAGGAAAGGGCAGGGTGATGCGCTGCCCGGAATGTCTTGAGGACTTCTATAATACGTGCGACAGCCTGACCATCACCGTAGGGGTTGATTTTGTCAGCCATGCTTTGATAGGCCTGTTCGTCGGTGAGGAGGCGTTCTGTTTCCCGGATGATCAACTCCTTGTTGGTCCCAACCAGGCGGACCGTGCCCACCTCAACAGCCTCGGGTCGCTCCGTGCTCTCCCGCATGACCAGCACCGGTTTACCCAGCGAGGGAGCCTCTTCCTGCACGCCCCCGGAGTCAGTCAGGATCAGGCGGGACTGGGCCATTGCCTGGACAAAAGGGGCATAATCCAGAGGTGGTATCAAATAGATATTTGCTTTCTTGCCAAGCAGGCTGTTCACTGGTTGCTGGACATTGGGGTTGAGGTGAACCGGATAGATAAAACCGATCTCAGGATACCTGTCCGCCAGCACCGCAATAGCCTCGCAGATATTCTGAAACCCTGTACCGAAATTTTCCCGGCGATGACCAGTAATCAGAATATAGGGCTGTCCTTCCTGAATCAGAGGGCCTGCTGCGCCAAAGGGCTCTGGATTAATCTCAGAGCCTATTTGCTGACGGACCCAAAGCAGTGCATCAATCACAGTATTGCCGGTTTGATGCACTATGCTCTCGGCAATGCCCTCGCGGTAGAGATTCTGGCAGGCCTGTTCAGTGGGAGCAAAGTGAAGCGCTGCAAGCCGCGAGGTCATGGCTCGATTGGCCTCTTCTGGAAAGGGGGCATAGATATCGGCTGTGCGCAGGCCTGCCTCTATATGAGCAACAGGGATACAGAGATAAAAGGCTGCTAAGCTCCCGATAAAGCAGGTAGTGGTGTCGCCTTGAACAAGAACCAGATCAGGCTGTTCTCTCCGCAGGACTTCACGCAGGCCGAAAAGAATTCGGGAACTCAGGTCAAAAAGATCCTGATCGTTCTGCATAACATCCAGATCATAGTCTGGCCTGATAGTAAAAAGCTCCAGAACCTGATCCAGCATTTGGCGATGTTGGGCCGTAACACAGGTTTTGACGGTGAATTCAGGAGCAGCAGCAAGAGCATGGATAACCGGGGCCATTTTGATGGCCTCTGGCCTGGTTCCGAAGATGGTCAGGATCTTCATTGAGTACCTGTCTAAGGGCTATAAACCTAATTCTGCCAGCTTTTGAAGGGCCTCTTGCTGTTCTTGGCTCAGTTGCCTGGGAACTTTGGCAAGAATTTTAACGTAGATATCTCCCCGTTCCCCTATGGGCCCTGATGGTAGCCCGTGTCCCTTGATGCGTAGTTTTGCTTCCTGCTGCACTCCTGCTGGGACCTTGAGTTTAAAGGTGCGTCCGTCCAGCGAAGTTACTTCCACAGTTGTGCCCAGGCAGGCCTGAGTAAAGGGGATCCTTTTTTCGACGATGAGGTTGTCGCCATCACGGGTGAAGCTGTCATGGGGCTGAACTGTTACTTTGAGGTACAGGTCACCAGGAGGTCCTCCGTCAGGAGAAGGAGCCCCTTTTCCAGAAAGGCGCAGACGTTTGCCCGACTCAATACCTTTTGGGATTTTGACAGCAATATTCTGGGTTCCGCTATCGCGGCGGAGGCTGATGTTTTTTTCTCCACCGTGAAGGACATCTTCCAGGGTAATGCTCATTTCATAGGTTTGATCCTGTCCCTTGGTGGGTTGAGGCCGACATCCTCCGCCACCGCATCCCCCACCTTGGGGGCCACCACCAGCTTGATTAAAAAAATCAAAGGGATTGCCGCCACCGCCTTGACTGTTGAAGCGGAAGGTGGTGCGACCACCGCCCCCGCCACCAAAGCCAAATTGGTTCAGGATGTCGTTGAGATCAAAATTTCGGAAAATATCTTCCTGAGAGTACCGCTGCTGAAAGCCTGCTGAGCCGTAGGTGTCGTACTCCTGCCGTTTCTTTTCATCAGAAAGGACCGCATAGGCTTCGCTGATCTCTTTAAACTTTGCCTCAGCCTCTTTATTATCCGGGTTTTTATCCGGGTGATATTTCTGGGCCAGTTTGCGGTAGGCTTTTTTGATTTCAGCTGCGGATGCTGCTTTATCAACACCGAGAATTTTATAGTATTCCATATGCGCTGTACTTTTCAGATCTCTCCTGTCTTCTGTTTGAAGAACAAGGGATTATCGTTATGATTTGTTTTTGGTTTCCAACTGACGTATTTTCCATTGTATGATAAAAAATAAGAACAAAATGGAATTTGTCCAATGGAATTTTTTCGCAGCAGGCTTCCTGGGATATTGGTAGGGAGAAAAAAATGGCGAAGAGTCACAGATGACCCTTCGCCGTATTGAACAGAGGAGGACTGAGGAGTATCTGTTCAGAAGGGAACGTCGCTTCCTGTTCCTCCGCTTGATTGTCCACCAGTTCCACCGGAAAAATCATCGTAGCCACCACCGCTGCTGGGAGGAGGCTCTGGGCCTGGATCATACCCGCCACCGCCTCCACCATAGCCCCCGCCACTTTCTCCTTTAGGAGTGAGGAATTGGACATCCCTGACTACAACTTCCGTTGTCCAGCGATCATTGCCGTTCTGATCCTGCCATTTTCTGGTCTGCAACTTGCCCTCAAGGTAGATCTTTGAGCCTTTGTGAAGATATTTATTGCAAAGTTCAGCTCGTTGTCGCCAAGCAACAATACGATGCCATTCCGTTTGCTCCTGCATTTGCCCGTCCTGTCCTTTCCAGCGTTCGTTGGTAGCGATGCTGAAAGTTGACATCTCTACGCCTCCCTGAGTAAAACGTTGTTCGGGGTCGCTTCCAAGATGGCCTATTAAAATTACCTTATTGATCATATTTCACCTGTTTCTATAAATTATGGGTCGGGTCGGTCAATACGAGCATTTTTCTCTTTTCTTTACATTTTCTGTTTATAACAGAAACAACCTTGTTTTTCTATTTCTCCCTTAAAAAGTCAAGAGGAAAAGGCTCTACAGCTTCAGAGTAACAAGAGAGGCTGGCAGGCTTGTTTTTTAGGGTTCCGCAATTTATTGAAATCAAGTAATGTGATACAATAGCTTTTTTTTGCCATTGAGGCCGTAGGATTTAAGAAACTCTCCAGCCCGGATGATGTTCAGGGAAGAATTATATTACCATTTTTCAAGTATTGCGTCCACTAATACTGTTGCTGTGAATATGGCAGAGCAGGGTGCTGAGCATGGAACTGTGATTCATGCAGACAGCCAGACCAGTGGCAAGGGAAGAGGTGGGCGACGATTTGAGTCTCCTGCTGGCGGACTGTATTTTTCCCTGATCCTTCGCCCGGAGCTTGAGCTTAAAGATTTGCCGCTTATCACCTTGGCTGCTGGCACATCATTATGTTCCACGCTTCGGGAAAAAGTCTCTGTGCCGGTGATGATGAAATGGCCCAATGATCTCTATTTGCATGATCGCAAGCTTGCTGGTATCCTCACAGAATCAGGCCCTGTTCGCTGTGCCTCGAACGGTCGGGCTGATTTTGTTGTGATTGGGGTTGGAATCAATATGACCACAGCACCTGAACAATTTCCCACAGAACTTCGCCAAACCTGTATCGCCCTGGCAAATGTTGCAGAAAGCTGTCCACGAGAAGAGATTTTGCTCCCCCAGCTTGTTAATGCCTTGCTCAGAGCCTGTCAGCAGCTTGGGCAAGACAAAAAGGCATTGCTTGCAGAGTGGCGAACCTTTGATTACCTTCAAGGCAGGTCGCTACGCTATCTCTGTCATGAGACAGAACTCCAGGCTACCGGGATAGGGCTTGCTGAGGACGGACAATATATTATATTGGATTCTCAGGGGATCAAGCATCGGGTGACCGCTGGTGACTTGAACCCGGTCAAAATGATATCGTAGTCAACATGACACCATGAACGTAACGAGAGAAGGGGCAAGAAAAAGGATTATCTATGGAACAGAAACGATTTAAGGCCTTGGTTGTTCGTGAAGATGAAGAACACCAATTTCATCGAAGTGTAGAGGAGCGTACTGTATCAGAACTTGTGCCAGGCGAAGTTCTGATACGAGTCTATTTTTCTTCGTTGAATTATAAGGATGTCTTGTCTGCTCACGGTAATCGCGGGGTGACCAAAAACTACCCCCATACACCGGGTATTGATGCTGCCGGCGTGGTGGCTGCCTCGACAACAGAGCAGTTCCAAGAAGGTGATGAAGTAATCTGTATGGGGTATGATCTGGGCATGAATACTCCAGGCGGCTTTGCCGAATATATTACTGTTCCAGGAGATTGGGTGCTGTCCAAACCTCCCGGAATATCGTTATACGAGACCATGCAGATCGGCACCGCAGGTTTTACAGCAGCCCAATGCGTTGAACGTTTGCTTGCTTATGGAGTACGGCCTGATCAGGGACCCAGCTTGGTCACCGGTGCTACTGGAGGTGTGGGATCTACTGCTGTTGCTCTGCTTACTCAACTTGGCTTTCAGGTAACAGCTGTCACGGGTAAGGAAAGTGAGCACGCCTTTTTACAGGAATTAGGCGCAGTGGATATCTTGACAAGAAAGCAAGCAATCGGGCGTGCTGCCGCAGCCCTGCTCAGAGAACGATGGGCCGGAGTGGTGGACACTGTTGGTGGCGACGTATTAGCTGGTGCTGTTAAGGCAACTCAATATAGTGGCGTGGTAGCCTGTTGCGGAAATGCCGCATCAGGTGATCTTCCTCTCACGGTGTATCCTTTTATTTTGCGGGGAATTAGTTTGGTCGGTATTGACTCGGCCAGGTGTCCTATGGGGCGCCGGGAAGAGATTTGGCAGGAACTTGCTGGTAATTGGCGTCTGTCCATGCTGGACGGTTTGACCACCCGGATTGTACTTGATCAGCTTGATCAGTATATTGGGGATATGCTTGCGGGTAAGACAAAAGGTCGAATTGTGGTGGATCTGGAAGGAGCAGCGTAATGACTGTGGAAGGAGCACGAGAAGTGCTGACCGTGGAGGCTGAAGGTATTACCGCTGTCCGTGATGCGCTGGGGGAGGAATTTGTTCAGGCCGTGGACCTGATTATGGCCTGCCCAACCCGTTTGGTGATTACGGGAATAGGCAAGTCTGGCCTGGTAGGACAAAAAATTTCCGCAACCCTGAATTCAACTGGTACCCCTTCCTTTTTTCTTCATCCAGTGGAGGCCATGCACGGGGATTTGGGTATGGTCAGCTCCACAGATATTGTGTTGGCTCTTTCCTATTCCGGTGAAACCTCAGAGTTGAACCTGTTGCTTGATAGCCTGAAAAAACGTGCAGTACAGGTTGTGGCAATGACAGGTAACAGCAATTCCACTCTTGCCCGTTCTGCCGTCATTACCCTGAATGTTGCTGTACCCAAAGAGGCCTGCCCACTGGGATTGGCTCCGACCACGTCAACCACCGCGACCCTTGCCCTTGGTGATGCCTTGGCAGTTGCGCTTTTGCGGCGTAAGCAGTTTCGGGCAGAGGATTTTCGGCGTAATCATCCTGGTGGAAGCCTGGGGGAACGGTTGAAGGTGGCTGTACGAGAGGTCATGTTAACCGGTGACAAGGTACCTATGGTGAGCAAGGATGTGCCCCTGGAGCTGGCAGTGAGAGAACTGAATAAGAAGAATATTGGGGCATTGTTAGTGGTGGAGAGTGAGGAATCCGGGAAGCTTTCCGGGATTATTACTGACGGCGACCTCAGACGATGTCTGCTTGACGAGAAATGGCTGGAAAAAGGGGCCTGTGCTGAAGACAACAAGAAGGGGATAGCAGAGATGATGACGGTACAGCCTGTTACCATTACCGGAGAACTCATGGCAGCTGACGCACTCAGTCTTATGCAGGGGAAGGATATTACGGTACTGGCAGTGGTTGATAAGGAGAGCAGAGTGGAAGGAATTCTTCACCTGCATGATTTGCTGGGAAAAGGTGAGTTTCGTTTTCTTATCTGATCCCTGTTTGTATGTTTTCTGTATGTTCTGTTGTCCCACCCTGAAGTGATGGGTGGAAGTTATAATCAAAAAAAGCGAGCAGAAAAATGTGTCAGTTAAATGTAGTGATGGAGCGAGAGGGGTGTCAGGAAACCCTGATGGAAGGGGTAACTGGCTTAGAGGTCACAGAGCTGGGGATTATCCTGCGTACCTATTTTGAAGAACCCATGACAGTGGGCCAGGCCTCAATTAAGAGCATTGATTTTCTCGGAGGTGCAGTGGTATTAGCGCCTGATGGTGATGAAGAAAATAACAAAGATAAATGAATCAAGAAGAGAAGGTTGAGGAGGGTAGAGTGAACGATATTGAAAAACTACGTGTTATGCTACCGCACTGGATTGATCATAATCAAGGGCACGGCAAGGAATTCGCTCAATGGGCGGAAAAGTTAACAGATGGTTCTCCTGAAGTCGCTCAATTACTTCAGACCGCGGTCCAGTCCCTGCAAGATGCCCAGAATTGCCTTGAACAGGCCCTGGAAAAGGCAGGCGGACCTCTTGAAGCACCGGGTGGTGGTCATAACCATCATAGCCATGATCCCCATAAACATGAACACACGCATGGGGCTCATGGCGGACACCACCATCACTCATAAAGGATTTACCAAAAATACCGCATGCAAAGAACTTGTACCCACAAGAGGGGGTTATTTCTTGTTAGGGGAGGGTATCTCTAGTTCTCCGTCATAACGGCTCCAGGTTCTTCTGCTCAGATCATACTGGTAACGTACCTCCAAGGTAATTCCTTTCTCTGAGCAGCGTACGATATATAGTAATCGTCCATTTTTGACTTTAATGAAATGGATTCTCGGCTTACTCAGCAGACTGACCCGGGTGGAGGGAAATTCTTTTTTGAAAATCCTCTTATAATTTTTATCCCACCATTCCTGGGTACTGCTTTTTGCTGTTTCCAGGTTTTGTTTTTTGATTTTAGACTGAATTTCCTTGATCCTGGAGTGAATGTATCGTTTCAACTGGTTAAGGTCATCATCCATGTCCATTTTGGAGTTACGGAGAGCTTTTAGTGATTTTTTGTAATGATCTAAAGCTATTGTTGAATTATTTTGATTTTCTGCTTCAACTGCTTGACGCAGTTCAAGGGTGATTTTAAGGATAATAATGGTCTTCTCTATCTTGAGATGTGCATCCTTATAGATTTCATGAAGAACTGAACGGTTCTTTTCGAGCCAGTTTAACGTGTCCTCATACTTTTCGATAGCATCGGGGAAATCGCCTTTTTCATAGGCTTGGCGAGCTTCGGCCAGGTACTGATAAAGTTTTGAGTAGGCCAGTAGGGTCTTCAGTTTTTCCTGTCGTTCTGGGGAGTTGGTTTCTGGTTGTTTGCTGAGCAGGCTCTGAGCATTTTCGAGTACCTGAATACAGACCTTCCATTGATCACTGGCAATAACCTCATCAGGCAAGTCTGGGGTGCCCCCTTCTTTCGCCTCAAGCCTGTTGAATAATTTTAGACCATCATCATAGGCTTCTTCAGCCATTTTGCGTTCCCTGTTTTTTCCTTCCTCTTGTACTTGTTCCTGAAGGACAGTTATTTGTTCATCAATGACACTGATGCGGTTATCCAATTCCGGGTTTATTTTTTGGGCATCCAGTGTATCCACTTTTGATGCAACAGCTAAGTCTCTTGCTTCTTTGTAGAGACGCATGGCCTCTGAATATTTTTCTAAAGAAGCCATGTGGGTTGCCTTGTCAATTTTTTTATCAATAGGCACGAAGATTTTCTGATAGCCAATCTCTCCATCTTTGAAATCTGGATCATTAAGATGATCCGTGATCTCCTGTTCCAACTTGTTTTTGCCGATACCTGGAACATAAACAGTCCTGATATTAATAAGGATCTTTTCAGCTTGAATGCGTATTTTTTTGTAGTCTTCAGGGGTGGAGCAAGGTTTATATTTTATTTCAATCCAATCACGTTCAGCCTCCATGAGGGTTTCCATGCTCTTGGTATAGACAAGGGTGCAACCGCCAACAACGATCAGCACGACAAGTCCGGCTAAGATTGTCTTGACAGGAATGACAATTTTGGGTCTGTCAGCTCGTCTTGCCCTTGCTGGTTTTTCTTTTTGTGGTGTTTTCTTGCTTGTTTTTTTCTTTTTTTTCTTTGTTCCGCTGTCCTCTTGTTGGGGAAATGCGCTCCCCTGTTCATCTCCTGTCAGGCCAGGTTGGGAAAAGGCATCCAGCATGGCCTGGGATTGTTGTAAGCGTTGGCCGATATCTGATAAGTAAGGTGTGTCGATGGCAATTGCTCGAATTTTTTCAAAAATTGCATAGGCCTCAGAGAATCTGTCTTCATTCTCCAGTTCTTCCATTTCCTGGATTAAGGCGTCTCTTTTGGCCAGAGCAGAGGAAACAATTTTTTCCAGCTCTTGCGCTTCTGGAGAAGATGAGGAAAGGGTGGCAAGGAGTTTGCCAGCGGTAACGACCTCATTTCTTGAAATATGATGTTGTATTTCTTCTAGTTGAGCATTGATATTTTCTTCTGCATCGTCAACTTCCAAGCTCAGGCCAAGATCATCCGTTTCCTCCAATGAGAAAGTGTCTTCTGCGTTATCCTCTGCACTGGCTTGTTGGATTTGATCCAAGGGAAAATCTGCTGCGTGTTCACTGTACCAATCTGCGGCTTCCTGGTTAAAGGGTTCTTCCAGATTAAATGTTTGAGCGCAGAGAATCTCTCCAATATGAACGAGCAGGTCTGCCAGGGAAGGATTTTGTTGCCAATGTGTAGCAATACGAACGGCATCCGGATCAATATCCGGGTGAAAAAGAGGAGTCAGGGGTTTGACTGTTGGCGGGAAATGCGGGTATCCAAAGGGTAAATTAATACGCAGGAGGTGACGGCCAGCCTGATCAATACTTCCATTTTCCTGTCGCGTAAGAGCCTTGAGCTGGTATTCTACCTCATAGGTGGCAGGAGGATCTCCTTCTGTTTTTGCCACATGGATTTGCGGATATTGCGCCAGGGTTTTGTTGACTTCTGCGAAATCATGCGCAAGTTGGTCTGTTTCTGAGCTCATTATAGGTAAAGGAGTGAGAGATTGAAATCAGCTCTACTGAATCTACTTCTACTAAATCTACTTATAGTACGAAAGAGTAGAGCTCAGGGGTTAAAAAAATGAAACAATATCTTACCTTTTATAAATATTCATCTTTTATTATCCCTGTCCAGAGGGACAGTGTCGATGAATTTTTATGCAGTAAATATGCCAATTTTTTTTGTTCCTTTTTGTGTCTAAGGGAATTTTTAAAAATCCCTCTGTATCAGGTGTACAGGACTGTAGAGGCATACCTGCTTGTCTGCCCAACATAACCTTTTTGTAAAAATATCCAGTGCTCCTTAAAAGTATAAAAAACTATACTGCATTTTATTTATTGAAACAAGTCAAATTCTGTTTATCCTTATTAAAAATAATTTGGGGATAAAAGCCCCCTGCCCCAAGGGACGGAGGCTTAATTAAAAAAAATATTTTGCTGTTACGCCGCAAGCAGCAAGGGATCAGGCGCAAAGCTTTGCAATGAATATTGGATAAAGACAGTACTGCAATGGAACAAAAGATGGCACCAGGTGCCGTAAAATGTCAGGTGCAAGGGCTGGTCCAGGGCACTGATGGAAAAAAAGTTGCAGGCAGAGTAACATGCTTGTCTGGTGGCATGTTTCCGTGTACAATCGCCTCGGTTGAGTTTGATCTTCTGCCCCTTGGGGCAGGATAGTTCATTTTACTTTATTTGGTGGGAGCTTAAAGAAGCATGGCAAAACGTATTGAGATCAATCCCTATAATCCCCAACCCCGCCTCATCAGTACAGTGTGTGATACCTTGCGAAGGGGGGGGGTTGTCTGTTATCCCACAGATACCATGTATGGTATTGGCTGTGATATCTTTAATCAAAAGGCGGTGAAACGGGTTCATCAGGTAAAAAATCGGCCTAAGCAAAAGCCTTTTTCCTTTATGTGTTCGTCATTGAAGAATATTAGTCTGTATGCTCATGTTGGCAATACTGCTTACCGGCTGATGCGCAAGCACCTGCCAGGACCGTACACCTTGGTGCTCCCTGGTTCGAAGCTGGTGCCTAAAATTATGCTGACCAAGCAAAAAACAGTGGGTATCCGGGTGCCTGATTCGCCAATCTGTCTTGCTGTAATTGAGGCTTTGGGAAATCCCCTTCTTAATACCAGTGCCTTACGGGATGATCATGAAGAACCGGTCATTGATGCCTTTGATGTTGAAAATCTTTTTGGTTATGACGTGGATTTAATTATTGATGGAGGGGAAATGTATCCTGATCCATCAACGGTTATTTCTCTTCTTTCAGAACAACCTGAAATCCTTCGTAAAGGAAAAGGTGATGTTGAACCTTTTTTATAAGAACACCCGTCCCGCTCCTCCGGGGTGGGACAACAAAAGATGAACGTCGAGTGGGCGATTCCAAAGAGTTGACCGTACTTTCATATCAAAAGGACGGGAGAAAGATCAGAGATCCGCTCCTATGGTGAGATGAATACGCACCGGGTAATCAGCATCAGAGAGAGCAGCTGCTATATCTAAGCGCACCTGACCAAAAGGAAGATTCATTCGGACCCCGAGACCAGCCCCTGCCTGCAAGTCAGCATCAATATCATCATATGCGTTTCCCAGATCATAAAAGACAGCAGCACTCCAGGTGTCGGTAATTGTACGTTCAAACTCAATGCTTGCTTCGGTCAGATATTGCCCGCCAATCACTTTACCTGAAGCATTTTCTGGGCCCAGCTCCTTATATCCATAGCCTCGGACAGACTGGTCACCACCTGCGTAGAATCGCAGTGAGGGAGGCAGTTCATCAATGGATTCCATCATGATGGCGCCTATTGCTGCTCTGCCAATAAAACGCCAGTCAGGCCAAGGGGTGGTGAGGATCATTTTACCATTGGCCTGGGCCTGAAGGAAATTTGTGCTGGACAGAAACTCGGTATTGCCTCCTTTCAGGCTGGCACTCCAACGGAGACCGTGTTCGGTTTTGACCCGATTTTCTGCCAGGATCATGGTGAAATAGGCACTGGGGATCAGCAGATTTGCAGACCCGCTGGTGACACCGATCGTGTAATTTTCATGAAGATACTCCAGCCCGACTCCATACTGCTGTTTGGGAGCATTATGATTGACTGAGCCACTGATGGAAAGCTGTTTGATCCAGGTGTCGTCCCAGGTTTCATCAAAAAAAACAGTGCCAAGGTCTACTGAGTCGTAGCGGAGATCAAAAACCGGAATTTCGTAGCCTGCATGAGCCCGACTGCTGTTTTCTGCCAGTTGGATATTAAATTCAGGTTTATGCCCGTGTCGATTGAGAATACGATTCTTCCAGCCAATATTGCCACGGGCACCTGTGTCAGTTCCATAGCCAATACCAAAGCTATAACGATTTTTTTTTCCAGATTCCAGTTTAACGTTTACAGGGATTTCCTGTTCTTTAATATCAGATCCTGGATCTTGAGGTTCTATAACGACCTGTTTGAAATAACCAGTTGCATAAAGAGTTGTCTGTAATTGATTAAGGGACTTCCGAGAGTAGACATCGCTCTGCTTGTACGGGAGATAACGCTGAAACATATCAGGCCTGATGATGTCCTGATTACTGTAGGTCTTGCCAAAAAAGAACAAAGGTCCTGTTTCCAGGACAAGCTGTATGTCAGCCCGGTGGTCCTGGCGATGCACCAGGATTTTGCTTGTGGTGAAACCTGCTTTTATGTACCCGCTTCCCAGGGCGGTTTTCAGGATTTCTTTCTTTCCTTTTTCATAGCTGGCGTCATTGAGTTGGTCGCCTTCCTGGAGAGGGAAGGTTTTCTTGAGATTCTGGAGAGATTCTTCATCCTTCCCTTTTCCTGTTACCGTTATATCTATGGTATCAATGAAAACAGGTGAACCTGGAACAACCTCATAGACAGCATGCCAACCGTCTTCTTTTCTGGTGAGTGAGCTGTCTTTTATTTTAACAGAGTAATAGCCTAATGGGGCCAGAGCCTTGACGATTTGTTCTGGTGCTGCTTTATGGAGCCTGCGAATATGTCGTACAGTCAGCTGTGGATTATCCTGTTGAAGGGCGATTTTGATACTGGCCATAACATTTTTATACGCATCTCCTTCAATCCCCTGAACAGTGACCGTCAATGGAACTGGCTGTGCATGCAGTAGAGCTGGCCGCAGAAGAAGGAACGGGAAAAACAGGAAAACCAGGGAAAGTTGACAGAGTAAGCGACTGCAAAAGTGCCTGGAAAAGGATTTGTTCGTACTCGAAAGCATAGGGTTTATGAAAGGCTGTGCGTAGAGATATACGGGATCTTATTAATATTTAGTATCCATTTGGAATAACGATGTAAAACATATCACTCCTTGTGATGTTTAGCAAGCAGTAAAGTTTTTCTGTTGCCTTTCTATACTTTGGGATTTGGCCCCGGCCACAGGCCGTGAAGAACGCTTTCTGTGGCCAGGTCGAAATAAACATTTTGCAAAATATTTATGACAGTGTTTCAATAGAAGAAAAATTTGCAGGTCGTCCATATAAATTATATACAACATAACAGGAAATCTTGTGAAAAAGAGTATACTCGTTTTTATCGTATGTTTTCTGCTGACAACAACAGGGCAGGCAAAGGAAATCGCAGAAGGCGGGGCAAAAATAAAGCGCTATGATTTGGCAGAGATTGAACTGTTGGATCTGGAAACCGCTCAACAGATCGCCTTGCAGGAGAATCCTGGGATTGAGGCTGCACAGGCCCGGTTAGAGCAGGCCAAGGCTGCTTTGCAACAGGCTTTAGCAGCAGATAAACCCCGTGTTGATCTTGATGCTTCAACCGGTATTGCCCGATATTCTGAGAATAATTATGAGATGCTCAGTCTTTCTGATTCCTCAGCTGATCAGAATTACGAGACAGGTTCTTTGGGATTACAGGCATCATGGTTACTGTTTGACGGCTATGCCCGCAAATTTCAGCAAGAACAAGGCCGATATGCTATCCAGGCTTCTGCGGCAAGCATGAGAAATACGCAACGATTATTGGTTTCTGCTGTTGCAGATGCTTTTTTTAAGGCCCAGTTGGCCTTGGCATCTATTGAGATTGAGACTGCCAATAAGGAGTTTTATGCCCAACAACTACAGGATGCGGAAAGTCGTCTTGAGGTTGGGAGCGGCTCTCTGAGTGATGTGCTTAATATGAAGGTTCAGCTCAATACTGCTAAAAACAACCTATTGGTCAGTGCTCAGGATTATGAAGTTGCCCGTTATGTCCTGGCTGCTTTACTGGGGATCACAGATGCTGTTTTGCCCGAAGATATGCAGTTAGCAGAGTTGGATCGTGACTGTGATATCTCTGATGATAAGGGGCTGAGTGATGGAAAGGGTTTGATTCAAGAGGCGTTGCAAACCCGTCCTGACCTGAAGGCCTTGGCTTTACAGATGAAGGCGTCACAAGCCGGAATCGGTCAGGCCAAGGCAGCGGATTGGCCCACTGTGCAGCTGAGTGGGCAGGTTGATGGGAGGACGCAGGATGGCCTGCTTCCCACTGGGGACGATGTTGGCGCCTCTGTTGGTCTCAGTGTGAGCTGGAATCTTTATTCTGGGGGGGGCATTGATGCCGCAATTCGTGAAGCTCGCCAAGCCAGGAAGGAGGCAGAGTACAGCCATGCTGAATTACGTAATAGCATTGCCTCAGAAGTCTGGCAGAGTGTTATACGTTTAACAGCTGCGCGTAAGCAGGTAAGCCTCCAGCGGGAAACGGTTGAGCTTGTGGAGGAGAACCGAAAGCTGGCAAAGAGTGAGTATGAGGCAGGCTCTGCCTCACTGGTGCGTCTGAATGAGGCCCAGCGGGATTTGACAGCTACCTATGGTGGGCTTGTCCAGGCCTTGATCTCTTATCAACAGGCCCGACATCATCTGCTGGCCGCCATTGGTCGTAATGTAGCTACAGCAAGTGATCCGGTATGGGAGTAGGATGAGGCCTGTAAATTATGTGAGAAAGCTTCTGGAAATGAACGTTGATTTATCTTTTGTTCCACTGTATAATAGCTCGACTTCCTCTAAGGGAGACCAACTCATCAATATGCGCCAATAGCTCAGCTGGATAGAGCAACGGCCTTCTAAGCCGTAGGTCGCAGGTTCGAATCCTGCTTGGCGTACCATGTATATCAGGGAGTTAGCGATTTTTTTCGTTAGCTCCCTTTTTTACACCCCATCAATTTGCATGAAGGTTTTTTGGGTTTTCGCTATGGTGAGATGCTGTGGTAAGCTCTGAAAATGTAACCTTGGTAGTACCTGAATACCCGCCAGCAGCTAAGTACAAAATGAAGACGAGTCCAATGCCCTTCACAATAAAAAAAGCACATTCTATCAAGATCAGACATAGTAAACTAACCTTCTCAAGCCATTTTTTTTTGGACAGTTTGATTTTAAACTTAGCACGGCTCTTCCCCTACAGACATCGTAAACGCTAAAACTGGACATTGTTTATAATAATTTAATATTATAACAAAATTATTAAATTTGGACACTTGCTACAAGACGAAATGTCCAAATTCTATTAATCGTATATAAAATCAAATGGTTATCAAGTAAGTGTCATTTTGATGTTTACGATGTCTGCATCAAAAGTTTCCGCGTTCTTTTTTACAAACTCGAAGAGGTCATTGGCTTCACTTTGCCCTTCCATTATGCTTTGCTCTATAGAATATGCTTGCATTTTGTCCTCCTTTCTTGAGACATTTTTATATGTTAATTAGTATCTGCTGAATTTCTCGACAGCCGGAAGAATTCATAGTAGTCAATACCCTGACACGTTATTTCAAAACGTTCAATCTAAGGTGCTTCTGCTGCTTTTTTTAGGCTTCCGTCAATAATTCGATTTTTCAGACGGAAATTGGACGCACTTTTCCCCTACCCGACTTCG
>NZ_JALAAI010000068.1:0-20985 GCF_052785085.1 Candidatus Electrothrix sp. | reverse complement strand
GTTTGATTTTTTCATCTCACCAAACAAATAGACAATCGTCAAGTCGAAAATAGCTGGAAAAAAAAATTTCGGTAATTAAGTTATCCCGCTTGAATGTTTAGGTGTTTTTTTACGAGCTGAATTGCTGGAAATCAAGGATATCATTGATCAGCGAAAGAAGTATCTCAGAAGAGTTCATGGAAATTTCCGCATATTTACGCTGATCACTATTCAAACGAGTGTCCAGCAACAAACGAGTCAGGTTAATAATCGCATTCATAGGCGTTCGGATCTCATGACTCATGGTAGCGAGAAATTCTGACTTGGCTCTTGCTGCTGATTCCGCTGCATCCCTGGCCTGACGTAATTCTCTCTCGTTGTTCCGCAAGGCTTCTTCGGTTTGCCGCCGCAGTCTCACCTCTTTCAGTATACGCCAAGTCCAACAACTGAACAGGAAGAAAATAATTCCTGCTGCTACCACTATCGTAAAAAGAAGACGGTAATCAACACGATGTGTATATTGAACAGAAATCCAGCGATGATAGATGGCATCATGTTCACGCTTGGTAATCACATTCATTCCTTTTGCGAGAATACTGCGCAAAACAGGCTCTGTGTTGGTAACAGCCATACGCAGATTATAGGAATAGGATGTTTCACCTGCTACCCGGATTTGGGTGAGCCCGGTTTGACCGATATAATAGCTGGTCGGCAGGAGAGCACCAACAAAGGCAAAGGCTTTGCCTTGCGCCACCAATTGCAATGCCTCGGTAATGGTCTTCGCCGGAACCAGCTCGAATTGGGGGTAATCCCGTCGCAGCCATTCCTGAACCGCATATCCGTCCACTACAGCCACTTTTCCCCCCTCCAGAGCATCCAAATCCCCCAGATACGCTACCTTGGCGGCTGAAAAAATAGCCACCGGCAAAGAGAGATAGGAGGATTCGGTGAACAAAAAATGCTTTTTTCGTTCTTCAGTCTCAGCCATTGCGGGCAGCAGCAGGGCATCACCATCCTTTATCCGCTGCAAAGACTGCTGCCAGGATTCAACAGAAATCGGCTTAAATCGGACACGCAAAATTTCTTCCAGACGATGCAGGTAGTCGTAGGAAATACCCTGAGCATGACCTTGCTCATCAGTAAACTCAACCGGTGCCCAGGCAGGATCAAAAGAAAAAGGGATTATTGGGTGTGCAGCCAGCCATTGCTTTTCCTCAAGCGTGAAAAGAGGCTGACGGATATCCGCAGACCTACTGCCCAACCATTTTTTCCAAATCTTCTGTTTATCTTCTTCACTGAGAGAAAGATAGGCTTTATCCAGGATAGATTGCAGCAAAGGCAGATCCTGACGTACAAGGTAGGAATGTCCCTGAAGTTCTTCAATTCCACGGAACTGAGCATACCCTTTCACCTCAAGATTATTGAGATAGTAATTTCGCTGCATGTATTGCCCGCTGTGCAGTTCCTGAATAGCCGCATCAGCCTGTCCCCGAACTACCAATTGCAGCATATCCACGGCAGTATCAGTCATAACCAGGGTCGCATCCGGCAATTGCTCCTGGAGCACACGGTTCATGGCATAATCATGATACGAGGCAATACGTTTTTCCCGTAACGAAGCAAGATCACTGATGCTCTGATCATCAACACGGGCGAAAATTGCCATGTTCAACGGCATGGTTTTCGCAGAAAAGGTGAAGAGTCGGGCCCGTTCCTCAGTTTGTATCATGGCCATTGCAACCTCAATTCTTCCCTGTTCAGCCTGGTCCAGCACTTCAGAAACCTGGTCGGACAGAATAAAATCCGGAGTCAATCCGACCTGAGCACTGATTGCGCGTAGCAACTCTGGCATATAACCGGTAATCTTTCCTGAGCTATTATGAATAATATAGGGAGGAAGAGAAAATGAGCCGACCCGAAATACAGGATGTTGTGCAATCCAATCCCGTTCCTCTGAGGTCAAATTAAGAAAATCTGTTTGAATGCCTTGAACCGCAACCTGTTCTCCGAGCCAGCGGTTGAGAATCTGTTGTTTTTCCTGAGCAGAGATGGCCGATAAGCCCTTATTCAGGATGGACACCAGCTCTGGCCAGTCTTTTCGGATAGAAAAAACCACTGGCAGACGACTCTCAGGAATGATAGCGGCTATCCCAAAACCGGGCTGCACATTCTGCTTTCGCCAATATTCCAAAGTAATATTAGCATAAACAGCATCAACCTCTCTGTTCAGCAGGGCTGCTGCCAGGGCTTCATTATTTTTTAGTGCTATAGGAACAATTTCCTTATACCGATCCAATAACTCTTTTTCAACAGCAATACTTTCCGTATATCCGACACGCAGTCCCTTGAGATCAGAGAGCTGTTTAAAACGCCCTGTTTCATCTGAACGGACATAGAGACAATGGTAATGAGAAAAAAGAGGTTGGGTGAAACGAAAATATTTCCTGCGGGATTCTAAAGGAAAGCTCGGGCCAAGCCCGTCAATTTCATGTTTTCTGGCTCGGCGGATGACTTTGGGCCAGGGATCAACAGCCAGTTGGATATCAATACCCAGTTTTTTGTTAAGCAGAGAAAGATACTCCGGCAGGATACCGGCAAGTTGCTTTTCTCCCTGCGTTACCAGTACCGGGGGAAGATCCAGCGTATATCCCAAGGTTATCTGAGGATGCTGCTCCAGCCAGTGACGTTCTTCCGGAGAAAGTTCAACAGCATCTCCGTTTTTTGCCCAACCTGTGCTGATAAAAGAATTATTGAATAATGACAGGGTTAGTATAACAGCAAGATAAAAAAAATTATTTTTTAGTCTGCGGCTCAAGATAGTATACTTCCTCATTTTTTTTCAGGAGCCCATATTTTTCCCGAGCTACCTTTTCCAGGTAGTTCTTATCATGTAAGAGTTGATCTATTTCTTTTTCCAATGCTGCTTTTTCCAGGCGTAGCCTCTTATTCTCCTCAGCCAGTCTGTTTGACTTTTTTTCTATCTTGTAATATGAATACAGGCTGCATTGAGGGGCAAATAAGAGGAAAAAAAATCCTAAGAAAAAAACAGTCATCAGAATACGACGAAATGCTCTTTTTTCTCGTAAGCTGAGCCCGTTACTCTGCCTTCTTTTGGGCCGGTCTCGTATTTTTCTCTGCAATGTCTTTTGCGAATGTCATGTTTTAGTGTTCTGCCCCATCGTACTCCCGTTCTCCAGAAGGGAGAGGAGATTTTTATGAAAAAATGCCTTATCAGCAGTTGTCTGGTCGGTCTGTGTACCCGTTATGACGGACAGAGTAAACCCAGTGCGCACTGCCTGAGATATCTTGATAATTTTATATACATTCCTGTATGCCCTGAACAACTTGGTGGACTCCCCACGCCTCGTCCGGCTGCGGATCTGGTTGGGGGAGATGGAATGGATGTCCTGACTGGATTTGCCTCTGTTATCACACAGAACAAAGAGGATGTCACCAATGAATTTATTGCTGGTGCTGAAGCTGTCCTGAAAATTGCCAGGGACCAGGATATCCGCCTTGCCCTTCTTAAGGCCCGAAGCCCTTCCTGTGGAGTAAAAAAACTTGGTGTAACAGCAGCGTTGTTGGAATCACATGGCATTAAGCTCGTTGAATTTTAATACCTTGTACAAAAAATAGTCGTTGTAGCCCCCTTTTTATGTTCAATCATGTTCAGATCGTTCCTGTTCACTCTGTCCACTCTCTTTGCTTTCGTGTAAAGCAGTTCGTTTCTCGTCAATACGTAAAAGACGAATGACCAGGATACCCGCTTCATAGAGCAGATACAGTGGGCCACCCATCAAGGCCATATTCACTACATCAGGAGTGGGAGTGAGCAGGGCTGCCAAAATAGCAATGCCAAGCACAGCAAAACGACGGTTCTTTGTAAAGGTCTGATGGGAAAATATTCCTACCTGGGCTGAAAAGACCATAAAGACCGGCAGTTCAAAAATAGCGCCAAAGGCCAGGATAAAAACAGTCACAAAGCTAATAAAACGGCCAACAGAAATAACCGGTTTCATACTTTCAGACTGAAACCCGAGAAGAAATTCAACCCCATAGGGTAAGGTGATAAAATAGCAGAACAGGGTACCGCTGTAAAAAAGAAAGCAGGTGGCACAAACAAAGCCGAATAGTTTCTTTCCTGTTACTGCAAAGGGTTTTCCCATTGCCTTCCAAAACACAAACATCAGCAAGGGCATAAGGGTATACACAGCCCCGAAAAAAGCCACTTTGACATGGGCCAGAAAAGGCCCTGCCACAGAAAAAAAATAGAGCTTTTCCCGTAAATGTTCCTGAAATACGATAATGAGACCGCTGGAAAGAATAAAAATCGCAATGGTCAACAGGATAAGGCTGATACCCAGCATGCGAAGTGATTTCCGCAACTCTTCTAAAAAAATAACAAGATTAGTGTAATGTTGCACAAGGACCTTTGCTGATTAATTTACCGTTGAACGACCCGATCTATCAGTACTATTAAAGGCTGAAGAATACCTGAACGCGGATAATGAATAGACACAAAATTTGACCCCCAAAATACCAAGAAACGCCACTTACTATGTAGCAAACCTCACCGGTAAAAGCAATTGAATAGCGCCTGATTGACATAACCGTTGCTGAATATTGTCGGTCATGCTAAGACAATGAGCTTGCTGTATGCCTTCTTGTTCCAGCCTGCTGGAACAAGTGGAGCGTCCTTAATTATATAATTTATTTATCACCCAATAAATACCCAATAGATACTATACCCATGCTTGAATTACGTTTTATCCGGGAAAACATCGACCTTGTTCGAGAGAAATGCCTTTATCGGGGAATGAATACTGACCTGATTGAAAAATTTACAGCAATTGATGGTCAACGACTGTCCCTGCTGGCCGAAGTTGAGCAGCTCAAAAATCGGCGCAATACAGTTTCAAAAGAGATTGCTTCGCTCAAGAAGGCGGGTGAGCATGAGCAGGCTGAACCACTGATCACGGAAATGCGGGAGGTCTCTGAACGCATTAAAGAAATGGACAAGGAGCTGGCCGGAGTTCAGGAAAAACTTGAGCAGGTAGTCATGGCAATCCCTAATCTCTGTGATGATTCCGTGCCCCAAGGCACTGATGACAGTAACAATGTGGAGATTCGGACCTGGGGCAAAATCCCTGAATTTTCTTTTACACCCAAGCCCCATTGGGAGATTGGTGAGGACCAAGGCATCCTGGATTTTGAAACAGCTGCCAAATTATCAGGAGCACGTTTTTCTCTGCTCAAGGGTTTTGCCTCCAGGCTTTCCCGAACCCTGACCAATTTTTTTCTGGATCTCCACACCCAGAAGCACGGGTACACAGAAATGCTGCCTCCGTTTATGGTCAATTCCAAGGCCATGACCGGCACTGGCCAGTTACCCAAGTTTAAGGAAGACCTTTTCAAGATAGAGGACTGGGATCTCTGGCTGATCCCCACAGCCGAGGTTCCGCTGACCAATATTCACAGCGATGAAACCCTGACAGAAGCTGATCTCCCCCTGAAATATACAGCCTACACCCCTTGCTTCCGCTCTGAAGCTGGTTCTTATGGCAAAGATACCCGTGGCCTGATCCGTCAACATCAGTTTGACAAGGTGGAGCTGGTCAAATTTGCCACCCCAGAGACCTCTGCAGATGAGCTGGAATCCCTGCTGGCTGATGCTGAAGAAGTGTTGCAGTTGTTGGAGATACCGTATCGGGTGGTCTGCCTCTGTTCTGGTGATCTGGGTTTTTCTGCGACCAAGACCTATGATATTGAGGTTTGGTTGCCTGGCCAGAACACCTATCGGGAAATTTCCTCCTGCTCTAATTTTCTGGACTTTCAGGCCCGTCGGGCAGGTATCCGTTATCGTCCTGAGGGTGAGAAAAAGAGCCGCTTGGTCCACACCCTGAACGGTTCTGGCCTGGCTGTTGGCCGCGCTTTGCTGGCTATTCTGGAAAATTACCAGCAGGAAGACGGAACTGTCCAGGTGCCTACGGTGCTTGAACCCTATTTTACAGATCGGTTTTCGGAAGATTAGACAGAGGAGTCGAGTACAGCTTATGACATAGATTCCCCTCCCGGTCTGCGGGCAAGGTTGGGACCCGTTGATGTGCTGCAATATGTTTTGCCCTTGACAACAGATAAACAAATACAGTAGAAATTGGTCTATGTTTCACTGGGGGTGCTTTGGACAAAGCTGAGAGAGGTTCGTGCCTCAACCCTTGGAACCTGATGCGGTTCGTACCGTCGTAGGGATAGTGATGAAAGCCTCGCAGAAGTTCCTTTTTTGCCCTTCTTTCTTCCTCTCCCTGCATTTCTTGTGATTTTGTAATATTTCGAGTGGCGTAGAGGCGCCCCGGCGCTCGCCCTGTTATTAAAATGCTATTAAGATACAAGGGGAAACCTGTGTGTTTACTCTTATCACCACTTGAGAAATAAAGGGCAGACACGCAAATCTTCCCTTTATCTTGTTTATATTTTTATGCATATTATTCTAAACGGCGAAGAGACAGCAATCAGTGGCCCGACCCTGCTTGCAATGGTGAAGGAAAAGGGTTTTGCCCCGGACAGCGTGATTGCAGAAGTCAATTTACAGCTGATAAAAAAAGAGGACTGGGAGCAGACCGTCCTTGCTGAAGGCGATACAGTGGAATTGCTCAGTTTTGTAGGAGGAGGATGATGTCCACAATAAAAGCAGAAGATGATACCCTGTATTTTGGCGATGTGGCTTTTTCCAGCCGCCTGCTCACCGGGACCGGTAAATTTTCCTCGCGTGATATCATCGAACCCATGCTGGAGGCCAGCGGCTCCGAGTTGATCACTGTTGCCCTGCGCAGGGTTGATCCTAAGGCCAAGGAAAAGGACATTCTCCAGTACATTCCCAAGTCAGTGCGGATTCTGCCCAATACCTCGGGTGCCCGGACAGCTGATGAGGCTGTCCGCATCGCCCGGATTGCCCGTGAAGCAGGGTGCGGTGATTTTATCAAGATTGAGGTAATCACAGACATGAAGTATCTGCTGCCGGATAACGCAGGTACGCTCAAGGCCACCGAAATCCTGGCTCAGGAAGGCTTTATTGTCCTGCCCTATATGATGCCGGACATCACCGTGACCAAACAGCTCCACGATGCCGGGGCCGCTGCCATTATGCCGTTGGGCGCACCCATCGGAACCAATCGGGGGCTGGAGATGAAGCCAATGATCAAGCGGATTATTGAGATCAGCAAGGTGCCCGTGGTGGTGGATGCCGGAATCGGCAGACCTTCCCAGGCAGCTGAGGCCATGGAAATGGGTGCAGATGCGGTTCTGGTGAATACCGCTATTGCCACCAGTCATGATCCTATCGCTGCAGGCAAGGCCTTTGCCTTGGCTGTCCAGGCGGGTCGGATGGCTTATTTGGCGCAGATGGCTGGTAAAAGGACCTATGCGGAAGCCTCCTCACCTCTTACCGGATTCTTGAGGCCATAATATGTCCTTTCATGATGAAATCATTCGTCTGGATTCCTTTGATTTTGTGGAATATTTTCGTTCGGTGCGGCCCGAGGATGTGCGTAATTCCTTAGATCGGGATGAGCAGGACCAGTGCGACCTGCTCAACCTGCTCTCTCTGACAGCACAGGATTTTCTGGAGGAAATGGCGCAAAAGGCCCGCCAGATGACCCGTCAGTACTTTGGAAATATTATCAGCCTGTACGCACCCCTGTATATTTCGGATCATTGCTCCAACCTCTGTACCTATTGCGGTTTTAATGCGGGTGTGGATTTCCCTCGAACCAAGCTCTCTTTGGAAGAGATTGAGCGCGAGGCCGATGCCATTGCTGCCACTGGTATACGTCATATCCTCCTTCTTACAGGTGAAGCCCCGTCCCAGACCCCTCTGTCTTATCTCGAAGAGGCGGTTAAAATCATGAAAAAGTATTTTTCCTCTATTGCCCTGGAAATTTTCCCTATGGATGAGGAAGAGTACCAGGTGCTGTGCAAGGCCGGAGCAGATTCCCTGACAGTGTATCAGGAGGTTTATGATCGGGATATCTATAAAGAGGTTCATCCCAAGGGACGAAAGGCAGATTATAAGTACCGTTTGTTGACCCCGGAGCGGGGCGCAAAGACGGGCTTCAGGGCCTTGAATATCGGGGCACTGTATGGTTTGGGAGAACCCCGTAAAGAGGCCTGCATTGCAGCCTTGCATGCTCGATGGCTGGAGCAGGAGTTCCCGGATGTGGAGATTTCGCTGTCCCTGCCCCGGATGACCAGAGCCAAGGGGATTATTGAACCGAAGAATATTTTGTCCGATATTGATTTTGTCCAATTCATGCTGGCCTGGCGGCTTTTTATGCCCCGACTGGGTATCACTATTTCCACCCGTGAATCTGCAGAATTCCGGGATCGTTTGATCCATCTCGGTGCTACCCGTTTTTCCTCCGGTTCCAAGACCGGGGTTGGTGAGTATTCCCTGAAGGATCATGACGATGCCACGGTCCAATTTGAGGTGACCGATGATCGGAGCGTGGACGAGGTGGCGGAGATGATCCGGGAGAGTGGGTATCAACCGGTGTTTAAGGATTGGGAGTTGGTGTGATTCCGTATGATGAATTTGTCGTGATAGATATAATGACGCTGCCATGATACGTATGACGGCAGTGCCGTTATACTCGATACGGCAAAGTCGTTATACATATAACGGCGTAGGCATGATACCTATGATGACGCTGCCGTGATAGGTATCTTTTTGCAGTGGTATAGAGAGATGCGACGGCGATGGGCCAGAGCAGGCTGACATCTGTGCAATAACTGAACTTTATGTAAAATTAATTCCGGGAGACTGACATGAAAGCAGAATATTGTGTAGAGCCAACGGTAGGAGTGCATATTGATCCTGCTTCGGCAATGCCTGACAAGATGCCTCTTGATAACGCTGATGTTTGCATTGAGGTCGGCTCAGATAATCTGCTCAAGAAGGTTACGGTGATATATACAGGACTGCCGATAAAGCTTATTGAAAAAAAAGAGTCGAAAGGTAAAAGAACCGTAATAAACCCAAGTTATCCAGATGTTAATAACAGAGCCTTCAACGTAATGCGCTTTATCTATAATTATATTCAAGTGCAAACGGGAAGAACTGCTCTTGATATTGACAAGCTAACACAGATTGAGCCGACTATATCGCCTGAAACACGAGAGGAAGAAGAACATTGGAATAATTGCAATAAGATATACGAAACTATTTACTGTTCGGGGATCGAAAGCGTAGGTGTGGTCAGTTTCGACCAGTTAACAAAACAATTTAACCATGCGAATGCATACGCAAACTTTACAGATGCAAAGAACACTGATGACCCCATCAGTAAATATGAAAGGTTGTACAAGGTGGTCGAAAGTTTCTTTAACGGGAGAGGGGATCAATTCGATCAAAATGTAGCCGATTTCATGGTCGATTTTGATACCAATTTCGTGCCTGATCATTTTGGAGTCCTTAGAAAACTCAGAAACAGATGTATTCATTCAAAGGACAATAGGCACGTTACTTCGGGTGACCTTGATTTGCTGGGAGAGGTGACCGCCGCAACAGCAAAATTGGAACGAATAGCTGATCTGCTGCTTAAACACAAATAAATGACAGTAGACGAAATCATCACCTACCTCGGCCTTGCCCCCCACCCCACAGAAGGCGGCTATTATGCTCTCCCTCAGCATCTTGCACGTCAGACGAAAAAAGGATATTCTCAGCAGATAATTGGAGCATTTTAATGGATATTGCATATTCCGTAAAGGGAGTCCCGATCAGGCTTACTTACGAAAGATGGTATCATATCACAGAGAACCATGACGAACTGGCGAGTTATTTTCACGAGACTCTGAATGTTGTTGAAAAACCGGATATTATCATTCATGGAAATAACGGTAGCCTTAAAGCCGCAAAGAACTTCGGGAAGAAAAAGTGGTTGGTTGTGGTGTACCGAGAAGTTTCAAAAAATGATGGGTTTATTATAACAGCATATTTCCTGTCTACAAAACCCAAAGGAGAAATTATATGGCGACAAAGTTAATTCAGGATACCGACAAGTTCGTTGCACATTGTTTAGTCATGGCCCACGATATAATGAGACTTCAAGCTCGTAACACTTGGATTGATTATGACGAAGAAGCGGATGTTTTATATATGAGCTTCCGTAAACCGCAGCGAGCAAACAATACTGTTGAGATCAGTGAGGACGTGTTGCTCAGGAAAGATGATAATGAGATTGTTGGGATAACTATCATGAACGCAAGCACTCAAAAAAACGGTATAGCATTATAGCCCGTGCAGGGCGCATTCCCGCACCGACCGGCATGATCATCAGCTTCGACTGGGCCATGAATTAACCTCCGCGCGTTCACCATGATTTATTTCAACAACACCTATTCAAAACTTCCAGAAAGGTTTTTCAAGCGCAATAAGCCCGCCAATTTCCCTGACCCAACACTGTTGGCCTTTAATTCCGAGCTTGCCGCTGAGTTGGAAATTGCCGCTCCAGTTCCTGGAATGGAAACCGGAGCTGAAGAAAGTGTATACTCAGATGATGATCTCGCTCAAGTTTTTTCAGGCCAGAAAATTCTTCCCGGTTCAGAACCCTTATCCCAGGCTTATGCTGGCTTTCAATTTGGTCAACCAGTCCCGGAATTAGGAGACGGACGAGCCCATTATCTTGGAGAAACCAACGGGGTTGAATTGCAGCTCAAAGGTTCCGGGCGGACACCATTCGCCAGAAATGGAGACGGTCGTTCCTCACTTGGTCCGGTCATCAGAGAATACCTGGTGAGTGAAGCAATGGCGGCACTGGGAGTGCCGACCACTCGTGCCCTGGCAGCAGTGCGAACAGGGGAGGAAGTAATTCGCCAATTCGGTCCGGAACCGGGAGGAGTCTTTACCCGTGTTGCCCCCACGCATGTGAGGGTCGGCACGTTTCAATATTTTGCTTTTAAAAATGATTTAGAAGCCATAGAAATATTGCTTAAGTATGTTGTTGAGCGCTTCTATCCAGAACTTCAGAATTTACCAGTGGCCGATCAATGTATAGGGATGTTACAAATGCTTACGTGCAGGCAGGCGGAACTCATCGCACACTGGAAGTCACTGGGCTTCATTCATGGAGTGATGAACACTGATAACTTTTCAGTTATCGGGATTACAATCGACTATGGCCCTTGTGCCTTCATGGATCAATTTTCATACGATAAGGTATTCAGCTCCATTGATCGAGACGGCAGGTACAGCTACGCAAACCAAACAGCTATTGCCAAGTGGAACCTTTTCCGGCTGGCAGAATGTTTTGTTCCATTGATTCGAGATGATGAAGCGCAATCTATACAGCTCCTCACAACGGCTTTGGAAGGAAAAATGGAAATGCTCGATAAGGCTGAACACAAAGTGATGACTGCAAAATTGGGATTGCCACCAGGGGTTGAGCAGACGGAATTGGTTTACCTTTTTTTAGCGTATTGTGAAAATGAACAATTGGACTTCACCTTAGCTTTCAGAAATCTGCCAGAACTCTATTGCAATCAAACAGATTTTTTCCCGCAGACAACAGAGCTTTCTGCCTTCACTGAAAAATGGAAAGCGCATGAGCCGGATGTTGAACCATTGAATACTGTAAATCCGCTGATCATTCCCCGCAATCATCAGGTGGAACGGGTTATTCAGTCATGCTATCAGGGAAATGACGAGCCGTTTTTCCAGATGCTCGAAGCTGGGAAAAAACCATTTGAGAAAAATGAGGCACTTGCTGAGTTCGCCATACCACCTAAGAAAAATGAAATTGTGAGACAGACATACTGTGGGACCTAAGACTGTTATGCACTGGCGAAGAAACTGAGCGGGAT
Organism: Candidatus Electrothrix sp.; assembly: GCF_052785085.1. Classification (NCBI taxonomy): domain Bacteria; kingdom Pseudomonadati; phylum Thermodesulfobacteriota; class Desulfobulbia; order Desulfobulbales; family Desulfobulbaceae; genus Candidatus Electrothrix; species Candidatus Electrothrix sp. The sequence continues at coordinate 9,150 of NZ_JALAAI010000068.1, read as the reverse complement.
TTACTGCTTGAGAATGGTAAAATGAGAAGTTCATATATTAGTATGGCACGAAAACTCATCAGCTTCGGCTGGGCCATGAAAAAGCTCCTGCGGAGCAATGCCAATTTTGACATTCTCAGGAAGGTTTTCTGAGCGAACTCCAGAATGTCCAGAGGTGTACACCTGACCTTTTTTTAAGAATTATTTCATGCTCAATCATATAACAATCCTCAGATCAGTTGCGGTACTGCTCGTCCTTATATTCCACTTCAATAGTAACATCCTGAAATCTGGCTATATTGGAGTTGATATTTTCTTTGTTATATCAGGGTATCTCATCTCTTTAATATCTTTAAAAAGGATTAAAGATGTAAAAAGTTTAAAGCAATTCTATATAAAGAGAATAATGCGGATATATCCGGCAGTTCTCTTTGTTTCTCTTACAGTGATGTTTTTTCTTTCCCTGATTGAATATCTTGAGCTGGAAACATTACAGATGTTTAGAGATACGATGGTCTTTACGTCAAACTTTAAGGCAGAATCAATCAACTTAGATTATTTTGGAGACAATAAAAATAATTACTTGCTGCATTTATGGAGCATTTCTATAGAGCTGCAGTTCTATCTGATTTTTCCATTATTAATGTTAAGCAAGAAAACAAAGGAAAATATCTTTCCTATTGCAATAGGGTTGGTAATTCTCTCCATGTTCATTCTTTCATCAGACTTAAGTTATTATAATTCATTGGGAAGAATGTTAGCATTTAGCTCTGGAATAGTAGCTTATCTGGTAAATAATAAGGTCAAGAAAAATAACTCCATATTTTTTATAGCATTATTTTCTCTGGTAGTATTGAGCTTTATTGATATGGAGGTAACAACATATCCAAACCGATACAATGTTTTCGTGGTATTATTCACGATGATAGCACTTCTTTTTGGTAAAATCGGAGACGAGAAAATATACAAGCCATTCATATTAACTGGCTTGATATCGTATTCTTTGTATTTATGGCATTATCCTTTGTTTTTGTTTTTTTCGCATTGGCATATTCAAAACAATGTTTTCAACATAAGCATACTGATAGTTATTTTATTTATATTGTCATCATTTTCATACGCTGCGATAGAGAAGAAATTTACATCAAAGAACTATGGGAATTATACATTTCTATCAATTATACTTCCTTTGGTGTTTTCTATAGCAATAGTGTATTATAAGAAAAACCAGACAATTAATATCCCAATTGTTAACTCTCTTTATAAAAAAATTACCCTGAATCCTTTATTGTATCGTTCAGAACTAGCAAATTTAATAATAGGAAATCAATATCAACGTTGTTTGAACAGTAAAGGAAAACTATTAACAAACTGTTCCAGTACAAAAATAAATGATAAGACTAAAACCGCTTTGGTATTGGGCAATTCTTTTGTTCGTAGTGGAGGGCTTGTTTTTATTGATAAAATTACAGCGCACTATAATATAAAATCTGATTTTTATTATGTATTCGGAGACAATATAAAGACTGAAAAGCTGTATCAAACTATTATGGAAGAGAAATATGACTATTTGATACTCTATTATCCGTGGCTGGGTGTAAATAAAGACAATCTGGTTGAAGAATATAAAGAACTCTCCAAACATACCCAAATTGTATTTATAAAAGGAGCGAAGTATAATAAAGCAATAGATAAAAAACAATTATTCAGATTTAATAATCTTTTTGTAAATGATACTAATAGTGCATTTCAATGTATAGCGCAAAAACCGTTTACTACAGATCAAGGATATGAAGCTATTGACAGTGTTCTTAAAGAATTAAACGCGAAAAGTATAAATATTTATGACCTTCAAAGAAATAAAGAAGGTGAATATATATGCTCTCATGACGGCATTGCTTTATTCCTTGATACTTTTCATATAAATAACTATGCAGGCGACTTTTTTGCAAAACGATTTATTAAGGCTGATTCAGGACGAGATATTTTTAACTAATTAAATCTGTTTAAGGAAATTACAAGATTCCTGGAAACTTCACGCTACAGAATAATTCCCATGACTCCGAACGATATTATCAACCTCCTCGGCCTTGAACCACATCCCACAGAAGGCGGCTATTTCCGTAGAACTTACGAATCTAACCTGTCTTGCAACACGGAAAACGGTAGCAGAATGCTGCTGACCTCCATTTATTATATGCTGACACAGGATAATCCGGGCGGATTTCTACATAGAAACAAATCTGACATCCTTCATTATCACCACCTCGGCGCATCCATCAAGTACACCCTTACTTCCCCGGAGGGTGTGCTTTCTGAGAAGATTCTCGGCCCCGATATCGCCAACGGAGAAAATTTGCAATTGTTAGTGCCAGGCGGTTGGTGGAAGGCATCCCGGATTTGCGACGGAGATTACGCCTTAATCAGCGAGGCTGTCTCGCCGGGTTTTGAATATGCGGATAATGAAATTGCCACAGAACAGCAAATTCAGCAATTTTTCCCAGATATAAAGCCGCTACTGGATGCATTTATCAAACAGGGGGAAAGACTGGAGGTAGAGCATGGCACTCAAAAATGATCATTATACATATCGGGTTACGTGGTCAGAGGACGATAATGAATATGTAGGCTTATGTTCAGAATTTCCGAGCCTGAGCTGGCTAGCGGAAACACAGGAATCCGCTTTACAAGGTATCAGAAATGTCGTTGCAGAGGTTGTTCAGGATATGCAGGCCAACAACGAATCGGTCCCCGAACCAATAGCTGTTAAACGTTTCAGCGGAAAATTTATGGTTCGTGTTCCCCCGGACGTGCATAGAAATCTTGCCCTTAAAGCAGCGGAAGCCGGTGTGAGTCTGAATCGATTGGCGAGTTCGAAATTAAGCCGATGAGGTGCTAAGGTGCTGAGTATTTCGGCACAGATAATCTCTACCTATCAGCCGGATACAGAACAATATCAGAAAAGTAATTGATCCTGATGTCAGGCCCGATCAGGTACTTTGTAAGAAAGAACGTCCTGAATGGGATGCGGATAAAACTTCACGCAGGGCATTCATTGCAGAAAAATTTCGTATTCTGCTACTGATTGGTGATGACTATAACGGCTTTACTTTCTTGAGAAAAGTCAGTCCTATAGAGCGAAAAAAACGACAGTATTGGGGCAGACAGTGGATTCTGATCAGCAATCCTGTGCATGTCAGCTGGAAGACAGCATTGTACGGGCATGATTACAGCCTGACGGATGAAGAAGAAATATCAATTACTCCGAACAACAACACAATAATCCTGACAAATTCATACAGATGACCAAACAGAACCTAACCCTTGACCTTCTTCGGCAAGAAGCCGGGCAATTCGCTGCAACTGAATCCGCACACAGTGAGCCTATTTTGTACGGGGTAACTGACGGCAAGGCGGTCGGCACATATTTAGAGCATAAATTTCAGTGTCATCTTGCTGAAAAATATAAATATGTTTGCGGTTCCTCTGCCAGGGGAATTGATTTTCCCGAACTGGCTGTTGATATTAAGGTAACGAGCATAAAACAGCCCCAGTCCTCCTGTCCTTTTCGGTATGCACTACAAAAGATCTACGGTCTTGGATATGCCCTGCTTGTTTTCGTGTATGAAAAATTTGATGACAACAAGCTGAAAACCGGCAGGTTGTATATACATCATGCTGTGTTTGTTGATCAATCCAGAACCGCTGATTTCCAGACCACATCAGGATTACGGAAGATCATTGAGAATAACGGAAATACAGACGATATTATTGCATTCTTTGCAGAACGTCTGCTCCCGGTTGATAACATTCAGGCTTTGGAGCTAGCTGAAAAAGTCATAAGAAATCCACCTGAACTCGGCTATCTAACCATTTCAAACGCTTTACAATGGCGGCTGCAATATAGCCGGGTGATTCAGGAAGCAGGTGTTGTTCCGGGAATAGCCAAGGTGTACTGATGGCGGGACAACGGAAAACAGAATTCGGAGACTTTCAGACGCCCGATGTATTAGCTGATCAAGTGGCAAAACTTATTCAGACAGTGTTTCCGGCACCGGATATGATTGTCGAACCGACATGCGGATTGGGCAGTTTTGTGCAGTCCTGCATTGCTGTATGGAAGACAGGAGCTTCATATCACGGGTTTGACATCAACCCTGGCTATATTGATACATGTAGGAGGAATATTGTGCCTGAAGCGGACTGTCATTTTGAAACGGCTGACTTTTTTCTACAAAATTGGCGGCATTTTTTTTCTACGGAAAAAAAAAGAATATTGGTCATCGGGAATCCGCCGTGGGTAACCAATTCGGCCTTGGGAGTAATAAAAGGTGGCAATCTGCCAAAAAAAAACAATTTCCAAGAGTTAAAAGGGTTTGCCGCAAAAACAGGCAAGGCGAACTTTGATATTGCAGAATGGATGTTGATCAATCTGCTTGAAAGTCTGCAGCAGCATCGTTCAGCCTGTGTTGCTATGCTGTGCAAGACTGCGACCGCCCGAAAAGCCCTGAAACATGCCTGGGCATCGCAATGGAATCTTTCCGACTCCTCCCTGCATCGTATTGATGCCAAAAAATATTTTAATGTTGCTGTAGACGCCTGCCTGTTTGTAACGTTTATTTCTCTGGAAAAAAGGACAGATCATGCTGCTGTGTATCAGGACGTATCTTATGAAAAGAAGCTGTCCCGTTTCGGTTTGCACGGCAGGGAGCTTATTGCGAACATAGACGATTATAAAAAATACTCTCGTATTGAGGGGAGCAGCAGCTATACCTGGCGGTCAGGTATTAAGCATGATGCGGCAAAGGTAATGGAATTGACCATAAAAGAAGGAAAGCTGATCAACGGGTTTCATGAGACCGTTGCAATAGAGGATAACTATCTTTATCCTTTGCTGAAGTCATCCGATCTCGGAAACAATCGTGCAGAACCTCGAAAATTTCTTCTCGTAACCCAGCAAGCACCATCTGACAGTACCGGAAAAATACGGGAGAATGCTCCTGAGACATGGGCATATCTGGAAAAATATTCATCAATTCTTGATGGTCGTAAAAGCAGTATTTATAAGAAACGGGACCGATTTTCAATTTTTGGTATAGGAAAATACAGCTTTACCCCTTGGAAAGTGGCTATTTCTGCTTTGTATAAAAAGCTCGTCTTTGTTCCGGTAGGCAATATTGAAGGGAAACCAATTATGGTTGACGATACCTGCTATTTTATTCCCTGCGGTTCTGAACAGGAAGCAGTTCTTCTTGCAGAATTGCTGAACAGTGAAGAGTCCCGACGTTTTTTACACGCATTGATTTTTTTCGATGCCAAACGACCGGTCAACGTGGATATTCTGAAAAGAATAGATATCGGAAAGCTGGCTGATTTTACGGGAATGAAAGAAAAATTTACGGAATATTGCTCATCTTGCGTACAGGCATCATCACCGCAGCAACTGACAATATTTTAATGGCAGCACGACTCCCTAAGACTGAAGGTGGAGCATGACACTCCACAGCGTTTGGGCTTATAACCCGGAAAATTCATGGGCTGTACTGATCACGGTCTATCGGCCTGATCCTGAACGGTGGATTGACTGGAAAACAAGGGTGAAAAAATGATGCCATTTAAAGAATGTCCCGTATGCGGCGGCGAGCTGGAGAAGAAACAGGTAAAAAAACTGCTTCAAGGAGGCGGCAATACGGTTTCCATGAAAGTATCTGCCGAAGTCTGTCTTCGTTGCGGTGAACGGTTATATACTGAAGAAGCGGTGCAAACCTTCGAGTTGATCAGAAATAAATTGCGAGAGCAGGAGTTCAGTTGTTTTAAAGCTGTTGGAACTTCCTTTACGGTCGGTTCCAACTGGCCTGATAAATCTGTTCAGCCAACTGCTTAACTTGGCTGAAGTCGCTAACAAATCAATAAAACATTATGAATCACACCAGACTACTTGACGCAAACATTAATCGTTCCGCCGAAGGACTGCGGGTTCTGGAAGACATTGCCCGTTTCAGTCTTGATGACCAAAAACTTTCTGCAGCTATTCGCAGCCTGCGGCATAGGGTACGAGACCTCTTTAAAGGACGTGAGCACTCTCTGTTGGCGGCAAGGGATTCCGGTGGTGACGTGGGCCAGACCACCTCGCAGCTGGATACAAGCTCGGATCAGCGAAGCGGAATAAAGGAAACAGTGCTGTCCAATTTCAAGCGGGTTCAGGAGGCAGCCAGAAGCATTGAGGAAATCCTTAAAACGCAGGGAGAATATACACAGGGAAAGCAGATTGAAGAACTGCGTTTTTCCGTGTATGCACTTGAGGCGGAATTGATGTCCTCTTTCAGCCGTCAGCTGCCTGCTGGAATTTACGGTATTTTGGGTGAAAAATTTTCCCAGGGGCGCAGTAATGTGCAGGTGGCGCAAGAGATGGTGGATGCCGGAGTCTCTGTGCTACAGTACCGGGAGAAACTCAAGGACAAGAGCATTAAGGCTGTTTATGAGGAATGCGTAACTATTCGCCAGATTACCCGCGATGCAGGTGTGCCCTTTATCATCAACGATTATGCCGATATCGCGCTGATGGTGGAGGCGGATGGTGTCCACCAGGGGCAGGATGATATCCCGATCAAGGCCCTGCGCAAGATTGCCCCGGACATGCTCCTGGGTTGCTCGACCCATTCTTCGGAACAGGCTCAACAGGCCATTGCAGATGGGGCTGATTATATCGGAGTAGGACCGATTTTCACAACTCAGACCAAGGAAGATGTCTGTGATGCTGTGGGGCTGGAATATCTGGAATATGTTGCAAAGAATCACGTTATCCCCTTTGTGGCTATTGGCGGCATTAAGCGTCATAATTTGCCGCAGGTGCTGGAACGCGGAGCCAAAACGGTTTGCCTGGTCACCGAGATTATCGGAGCCAGGGATATCAAAAAACGAATCAGAGAAATACAGGAAATTTTTACATCAGGAGAAGAGATATGAGAGAATATACCACCCAAATGGATGCGGCTGGCAAGGGGATACTTACCCCGCAGATGGCCGATGTGTTAGAGAACGAGTCTATTTCTCAAGACCTGCTTATGGAGCGGGTTGCCAAGGGCCATATTGCTATCCCGGCCAACCGTAATCATACCAATTTACGTGGTGGTGGCGTTGGTGAAGGATTGACAACCAAGATCAATGTCAACCTGGGCGTGTCCAAGGATGTCTGCTCTTTTGATGGCGAGATGAATAAAGCCGAGCTGGCTTTGAAATTCAAAGCTGATGCAATCATGGATCTCAGTGTTTCCGGTGATACAGAGGGCTTTAGAAAGCGTCTGGTCAAGGATGTTCCCGTGATGATTGGCACTGTGCCCATCTATGATACCCTGACCCGAACCGGCAAGGCCACAGAAGATCTCACCATAGAAGATTGGTTCAAGACCGTAGAGATTCATGCAGAAAACGGCATTGATTTTATCACCATCCATGCCGGTCTGACCAGTAAATGCGTGCAGAGTATTACTACCAACCCCCGCCTTTGTGGCATTGTCAGCCGGGGCGGCTCTATCCTGTTTGAGTGGATCAAGAAGACCGGGACAGAAAATCCTTTTTATGAGCATTTTGACCGTTTACTGGACATCTGTGAAAAACACGATGTCTGCATCAGCTTAGGCGATGGTCTGCGACCTGGTGCTATCAAGGATTCCACTGACGCCCCGCAGATTGAGGAGCTGATCACCCTGGGTGAGCTGACCAAGCGGGCCTGGGAACGCAAGGTTCAGGTAATGATTGAAGGACCTGGTCATGTTCCCCTGCATGAGGTGGAAATGAACATGAAGCTCCAGAAAAAACTCTGCCATAATGCACCGTTTTATGTGCTTGGCCCCTTGGTCACTGATATCGCACCTGGCTATGACCATATCACCTCAGCCATTGGCGGGGCCCTGGCAGCCATGCACGGGGCAGACTTTCTTTGCTATGTTACGCCAGCAGAGCATCTGCGCCTGCCTTCAGCTGATGATGTCAAAGAAGGAATCATTGCTTCCAAGATTGCGGCCCATGCTGGCGATCTGGCCAAAGGTATTCCTGGTGCTATTGACCGTGACAATGCCATGAGCAAGGCTCGGGGTACGTTGGATTGGGATGGTCAGTTTGCCCAGGCCCTTGATCCGGAAAAGGCTCAGGCCTATCGTGATTCTTCCAAGCCCAAAGACGGTGATGTCTGCACTATGTGTGGGGATTTCTGTGCAATGAAGCGCGTGGAAGGGTTACTGTAGTTTTTTGAGACGGAAGGGCCAGCTACAACCCAATAACAGATCCATTCCTCCCTGTTACTCCTTGCCCTTCCTGCCTTTTCATTGCCCGGCGATAAGAAAAAAAGTCCTGATGACACATAGTGCAGATTCCTGTTGCCGTAATATGGCTGCTGAGCAGTCCGGCTTCTTCTAACTGCCAGCGACTGATTTCCCAAAAATCAAAATGATTCTTTGCATCCCCCCATTGCTGGAAAGATGCTGGAAGCTCTTGCTGATAATTATTAAATTCCGCACAACACGGTCCCAAAGAAGGACTGATAACGGCCTGTAGATTTTCCGGGGAAATATTGAATTTCTTCTGCATTACCACAATGGTTTTCGCGATAATATTAGCCACACTTCCCCGCCAGCCGTTATGGATTGCAGCAATAGCCCTTTGTTTGGGATCATGGAGCAGCACGGCCTGACAATCAGCCTGCTGGATAAGCAAGCCCACCCCGCTTTGCCCAGTGATCAGGGCATCGGCTCCTTGATACTCATGATCAGTGCTTAGACCTTCCACAAGGACAATCTGATCTCCATGTACCTGCACAGCCGAGGCCAGATATTGTACATTCAGCTGTTGTTTCACCTTTTCTCTGTTTTCCCGGACAGCTTCGGGATCGTCACCAACGCCGAAGCTGAGGTTCAGGCCCGTATACGGTGGTTGACTGACACCTCCTTGGCGGGTGAACATGGCGTGCGGTGCGGTGATATGAGGGGTGGTATAAAAGAGCAGATCAGTGTCCATTTGTTGTTTTGCCGCGTTCAAGCTCTTGTTGAATATTTTTGATCTGATAATTTCCTATCTGACATATCCCTCTGGTACCACTTAAATAGCTGGAACACCTGGATGAAAATGCTCTTCTATTAACTCCCTTAAGTCCTTTTCTCTCCTTATTTTACGCAT